>JAQICW010000356.1 GCA_027858355.1 Desulfobacula sp. | reverse complement strand
CAGCCTTATTATTCTGGAACTTATGGGAACATCTGGGAAACGATTGAAGGCCAGACAATTTTTATGCGGCCACAAAATTGATCCTTTTGTAAGATTTGATCTTGCATGATTAACGACCCCAGACACATAGCTGTAAACGTTCTGGTTTCCTGGGACAATTCATTTCATAACCTTGATAAAAGCCTGGAAAATCATTCAAAAGAGATATCCTCTCTTTCCAAAAATGATAGAAACCTTTGCAATGCACTGATATTTGGTGTTCTTCGTCAACGCGAATCCATTGACTGGATCCTTCGTGCATTTTCAAATACACCTTTGGAAAAATTAAATATAACAACTTTATATTTATTAAGGGTAGCCCTTTTTCAAATTTTAAATATGGACAGGATTCCTGTCTTTGCCGCGATTAACACAATAGTTAATATTGCAAAAAAACTTTTAGACAAAAAAGCTGCTGGATTTATTAATGCAGTGTTAAGAAATGCAGCAGACAATTTTTCAAAGGTCCCTTTTCCAGACGCAAAAGAGAATAGATCCAAATTTATTTCTGTGAAATTTTCCCTGCCTTTATGGCTTTCCAAAAAATGGAACCATGCCTTTGGATTTGAAAAAACATACTTGCTTTGCCAACAAATCAATACCATTCCCCAGATCACGCTGAGAACCAATACTTTAAAAAGTGATAGACAATCCCTTGCCAAAAGCCTTTCTTTAGTCGCAAAAAATATCCAACTGACTGATTATGCTTCACAGGGAATCAGCTTTACCAACCCCAGCATACCTATACATGAATTTGAAGCATTTAAACTTGGATTATTTCAAGTCCAGGACGAAGCAAAACAGATTGTTACCCAGTTTCTGGCACCCGAACCAGGAGAGAAAATTCTGGATGCCTGTGCAGGTCTTGGAGGAAAAACAGGGCATATTGCCCAGCTCATGGAAAACAAAGGGATAATTATTGCGGCAGATCTTGAATCGAAAAAACTTGAATCCCTTCAATTGGAATCAAAAAGGCTGGGCATTGATATTATCCAGACAAAACCTTTGAATCTTTTAAAAACCACTATTAAGGATTTTGACTTTTATTTTGACCGTGTCCTGATTGATGCCCCCTGTACAGGGCTTGGAGTAATCCGACGTAATCCTGACACAAAATGGAAACGCTCAAAAAATGATATTGCCCGGCTTTCAGCACAGCAAAAAAAAATGCTCAATGCTGCAGCAAACCTTGTTAAACCGGGCGGACTCCTTGTCTATGCCGTGTGTTCCTGTGAAAAAGAAGAAAATGACGATGTTGTTTATACATTTTTAGAAAAAAGAAAAGATTTTTCAATTGATAAAGATTTTGAATCTGGTAATTATTATAAATTAAAAACCAGTTTAATATCCCGATTAATATCAGAGGAAGGATTTTTGAAAACATATCCTGATGCAAATAATATGGATGGTTTTTTTGCCGTACGACTAAAAAGGAAATCCAAAGATCCCAGGTGAAATCTTTTTTAAAATACGCAGTTATTTTTTCAATGGCATTTCTCATTGCCACCGCCATTGCCTATTACTCAGTTAGCCTTTTTACCCAAAGCGCAGATGAAATCATATTGCCTGAATTAACCGGCAAAAACATTATATATGTTTTAGAAACCCTTACCAGCATGGGATTAAACGCAAAACTGCATGGGACCCAGTATGATGATACGATTCCCAGGCATAATGTTCTTTCCCAGGACCCAAAGCCCGGGACCACCATAAAAAAGGGCAGAGATGTCATTATTTATATTTCAAAAGGACCAAAAGAAAACAGCGTTCCTGATTTAAGACAAATCCCACTTAAACAGACCTTGATTCTCCTTGAAAAAAATGAATTTAAAAAAGGAGCTGTCTCGTTTACCTATTCTTCAAAAACTCCAAAAGACCATATTATTGAACAGTATCCAGGCCCGTTTTCCTTTGCCTTAAAAGAATCTTTCTGCCATCTGCTTGTCAGCCGGGGAGCCAATCCCATAGGCATGGTTATGCCGGATATAAACGGATTGCGACTGGAAAAAGCAGCTGCAATTATAAAGAATCACAATCTTCATATTTCAAAAATTATTTCAAAGAAGGACCTGAATCAGGATAAGGGAACTATTTTATCTTATACGCCCCATTCCGGCAGCTATGTGACGGGGGACACACCCATAACCCTTGTTGTAAACAGCCCTGAAAACAATAAAATAATGGACCCGGATAAATTAAGCAGTGTCATCCTTGTAACATATTCTTTAGGTCCCGGGTTTTTAAAACAACATGTCAGGGTTGAAACTGACATGTTCGGACCTATTATTGATCTTTATAATGAATATATGAAACCAGGCGAAGATATTAAGATTTTAGTTCCTTCTGGAATTCATACGAAAATTAATATATTTATTGACCACAGGTTTGAAAAAACAATAATAATTGATCCTTGGAAAGAGGATAACGATACAGGAGATATGTTACTATGGGAATCATTGCCCCTTCAATTTTATCAGCCGATTTTACCCGGCTCGGTGAAGAATTAATCAGTGTTGAAAAAGCAGGTGCAGACTGGATACATATTGATGTTATGGATGGGAAATTTGTGCCCAATATCACCTATGGCCCCATTATTGTGGAAGCATGCAAAAGAGCCACCAACCTTGTTCTGGACGTTCACTTAATGATTGAAACACCAGACCTGATCATTCCCGAATTTGCAAAAGCCGGGGCCAGTTACATTTCAGTTCACCAGGAAGCCTGCCCCCACCTTCACAGAAGCCTGCAACTCATTAAAAGCTTTGGTGTAAAGGCTGGAGTGGCATTAAATCCGGCAACGCCGCTATCTTCTATAGAATGGGTTATAGATCAGCTTGATTTTGTTTTGATCATGAGTGTAAATCCAGGATTTGGCGGCCAGAAATTCATAGAATCAAGTATTGATAAAATAAAAGCCTTGTCTAAACTGCTTAAAGAAAAAAATTCCAATGCCATTATCCAGGTGGATGGCGGGATCAATAACACCACCATAAAAGCGGTCTCCATGGCAGGTGCCACTTCTTTTGTTGCAGGATCTGCCATCTTTCACACTGAAAACTACAAAGCAACCATTTCAAGTTTACGGCAGAATATGTAAAGGTTACGATCTAAAAAAACAAACCATAATGACACAATCTGATTCCCCTGAAAACACTGTTAATTACAGAATAATTTTTATTTTAACCCTGGTTCATTTTACCGGTGATTTTTATTCATCTTTTTTTACGCCCTTATTACCCGCTTTTGTTGACAAGCTTGGGTTAACCCTTGCCCAGGTCGGTTTAATTACCGGGATGGTCAGATTTCTTGCCTTTATTGTACAGCCGGTCACAGGCTATCTGGCAGATCGGTATGAAACAAGAAGTTTTGTTTTTGCAGGGCTTTTTTTCGCTTTTTTCTTTATTCCATTTTCAGGAATTGCCCCAAATTTCTGGGTCTTACTTATCATCCTTTGTCTGGGTTCCATTGGATCATCCATGTTTCACCCTTCCACAACCGGAATGGTGCCATTATATTCAGGCCACCGCACCGGATTTTCTCTTTCAATTTTCAATACGGGTGGAACCCTTGCCTTTGCTGCGGGACCTATATTTATTACCTGGTATGTGACAAGATTTGGCCTTGAACAAATGCCATATACTATTATTATAGGTGCCATCGCCTTTTTTTTCTGTGTAAAATATCTACCGGCTCCTGTAAGCGAGAACCTTTCACACTTAGGATTTATAGGTTCCATTAAAGAGACCCTTGGCAAGGTATATAAACCCATTTTCCTGATATGGCTTACAATGGTACTTCGAGCTGTCACGGGGCAGACCTTTATGACTTTTATGCCTATTTATCTTACTAACAAAGGTCATGACCTTGTTTCTGTAGGATTTATTTTTTCTATCTTTATTATGGCAGGTACTTTCAGCGGCCTTCTGGCAGGCTATCTTGCTGACAGAACAGACATGAAAAAAATCTTTTTTGTTTCCCATGCCCTTATGTGCCCTGCCCTTTTGTTATATCTCTATCTTCCGGAACCCTTTGTTTATCTTGGATCTTTTTTAGCCGGATTTGCTGCCCTGGCATCCCTTCCTCTTGGCGTTTTAATGGCCCAAAAATTAGCTCCTAAATCAAGATCCATGGTATCCAGCATCATGATGGGACTTGCCTATGGCCTGGGAGGCGCCCTATCTCCTTTTATAGGAAAACTTGCCGATATTTACGGCCTTGAAAATGTTCTTTTTTATTCCGCCTTTATACCCATTGTCTCCCTGCTGCCCATTTTAAAATTTCCTAGGATTAAATAGTGGTCGATGGAAAACCGCCAATTTTCCCCAATCTCTGCGTTGGGCGCAAATTTTACCACTTTCAATTAGGTAAGGTGTCCCCATAATGATTGTCGTTATTTGAGTAATGAGACAATAATATAAGACCCATCTAAAGCTCATAGGGTGTAAGGCTTTCCCATCCATTTTCAGTTACAAGCAGGGTCTGCTCAAATTGTGCGGATAAAGTTCCATCATTGGTGACGGCTGTCCACCGGTCTTCAAGCACATGGAGCTCTTTTTTGCCCAGATTGATCATGGGCTCAATGGTAAACACCATACCAGGAACAAGAGTAACACCTTTCCCCCTGGTTCCAAAATGAAGAACCTGGGGCTGTTCATGGAAATCAATGCCTACGCCATGGCCGACAAACTCACGAACCACGGAACAGCCCTGGGACTCTGCATAACTTTGGATGGCATAACCGATATCGCCCAATCTAGCGCCAGGAGCTATTGTTTCAATCCCTCTTTTCAAGGATTGGGCAGCCACACTCACGATTTTCTGTCCCTGTTTTGTCGGGATTCCCACAAAAAAGGTTTTACTGGCATCAGCATAATACCCGTTCAAAATGGGTGTGATATCCACATTGACAATGTCCCCACTCTTTAAGACACGATCGCCGGGAATACCGTGACAGATAACATCATTGACCGAAACACACACGCTTTTAGGAAAACCCCTGTAATTTAAGGGCGCTGGAATCGCCCCAGCCTTAATGGTTTCTTCATGTACAAAGGTATTAATCACTTCTGTGGCAAGCCCGGGTTTTATAATTTTCTCCACCTGATTGAGAATTGACATTAAAAGCTCTCCGCATTTTTTAATGCCCTGGATCTGGTGTGGGTCTTTCAAATAAATATCATATCGATTTTTGTATTCTTGCTTTAGGCTGATTTCCATTTTTTTATTTCGGCAGCAGTTTTTATATTTTTCCCCGCTTCCACATGGACACAGGGTATTTCGCCCGACCTTCACAGGTTTGTTTTTCATTTATCTTGCGCTCCCAGAGGATATCCCCACAATGAATGGGGGTATGCATTTTCAATTTTAATTTTAATAATATCGCCAATAATGACATCTTTGGAAGGAAAATGCACTATTTTATTGGACTCAGTCCTTCCCACCATCTGCTCCATATTCTTTGCGGCATGATCAAATCCATCCCTCTTCTTCCCGCTTTTGCCTTCAACAAGAACATCCAATATTTCCCCGATCTGTTCCTTGTTCTTTTTTTCAGTATAATATTCCTGTAATTCTAATAAATTATTTAATCTTTCCCGTTTTTCCTCTTCAGCAACCTGATTAGAAAAGCTTGCTGCTGGCGCAGATGAGCGATCGGAATAGGCAAAAGCAAATATGGAATCAAACTTTATTTCACGCAAAAGGTTCATTGTATCATTAAAATCTTTCCGGGTTTCAAAAGGGAACCCCACAATAATATCTGTTGAAAGGGCTATATCCGGACATTCCTTTTTTAAGTTTAAAACCTGGTCCATAAATTTCTCCCGGGTATACCCCCGGTTCATCTTTTTTAGGATTTTATTGGATCCAGACTGTATTGGCAGATGAAGATGGTTGCAAACTTTATCAAGATCCCGGATGGCATAAATCAGATCCTTTGAAAGATCTTTTGGATGGGACGTGGCAAATCGAATTCTATGGATTCCATTTATGTCATTGACCTTGGCCAAAAGTTGCGGAAAAGATACCTGGCCTTCTTTTTGCCCGTAGGAATTAACATTCTGCCCCAACAGGGTAATTTCCTTAACCCCGGCAGAAGCAAGCAAGGTGATCTCTTCTACAATGCTTTCCGGCAATCGGCTTCTTTCCCTGCCCCGGACATAGGGGACCACGCAATAGGTACAAAAATTATCACACCCCTGCATAATGGTGACAAATTTTGAGATTTTATTTTCACCAAAACAAGATGTGTCTGGCATAGCCTCATAAATCATGGAGGAATCTTCTATATCCACCACTTTTTGTTTGCCAGACTTAACCGCATCAATTATCTGGCCAAACCTTGAAAATGCCTGGGTACCCAGAACAATATCCAGATGCGGAACACGGGTAAAGGCTTTTTCACCCTCCTGCTGGGCAACACACCCGGCCATGACAGTGATCAGATGAGGCTTTTTCTTTTTTATTCTGGCAAATCTGCCCAAAAAACTGAATGCTTTTTCTTCTGCCTTGTGCCGGATCGAACAGGTATTGCAAACCACAATATCAGCCTTGTCCATATCATGGGTTTTTTCAAACCCATAAGAATTTAACATTAAAGCCAGCTTTTCCGAATCGTAGACATTCATCTGGCAGCCTATGGTATATATATAGGCATATCCGCTATACTTCATTAAAAATAAAATCCTTTTTTAAATCTTCAACGATCATCTGGGCTGATTCCAGCCGATCCGGTGCAATGGCAAGCCTGATATGACCTGTTTTAGGATCCAGGGTTGTTGCAATGGCCACACCTTCATGGCCTTCAAAAATAAACCTTATAAATCCGATCCTGGTTTTATCCACTAAATATTCTTTATGAATTGTTTTCATATATTTAAAATCATACCTTGTTTAAGTGAGCCAATGTTTAAGCCAGCTAATATATCATTATTGTTTAAAACTTCAAACAGTTAATATAAATCGTCCCAGGGCAATGGCATGCAAAAACAAAAATATCCACAAAAAATACAGGTTTTAAAATAATAACTTGGTTTTAACCCGGCCGGGGCATGGGTTGCGACTCATCCAATTCCCTGCAACAC
>JAQICW010000137.1 GCA_027858355.1 Desulfobacula sp. | reverse complement strand
GTTTTATGTCGCCAGTGTTCCTGAGTTAAAAGGGTGTCATACTCAGGCAAAATCGTTGGATATTTTATTAGATCGTATTAAAGAAGCAATTGAATTGTGTGGAGAGATTGATGAGATTGCTATTCCAAATCAATTTGTTGGATTTCAAAGAATTTCGGTTTCTGTATGACACAATATCCGTCACTGCGGGGCAAACAGCTTGTTAAAATACTTAAAAAGATGAAATTCAGTGTCATTAGAGTCAAAGGAAGTCATCATTTTTTAAGACATTCTGATGGTCGATGCACAATTGTTCCTGTACATTCAGGAGAAACAATTGGCCCAGGCCTTTTGACAAAGATCCTTCGGGATTGTGAAATAACACGGGATGACCTTTTGAAGCTGGGCTAAAGTCTTGAGTTTTAATAAACCATCAGTTCATCCTCTGTTGATCAAAAACGTGATACTTTACCTCCCCCCCCCAACAACTATAATAATGAAAGCCTGATCCAGCTCTTGCATTCACAATTTACCATTCACGAGGCTGTTTAACAGCAGCAAAAAATCAGTTATGCCGGAGCTTTTGGCGGCAAGACAGCATTCCTACTTCAAATCAGGTAAAATTTCTTCAAAAACAGGGGAAAGGTAAATAAAAAAACACAAAAAGAGTGTCAGAAAATTGCCATCAGGCAAAAAGTGATTGTTGAGTCATAAGATGACCCTTAAAAAAGAGATAAGCCTGGTCAACAAGAAGACGTCACTCCCTTTGGAGAAGGGCGAATATGGATTTAGGAACATAATGAGGCTGTAATTTCTCTGCAATAGCAGGATCTTTGGATAATGGTAACCTATAAACAATGTAGAAATTCTGGCAATAAATGTAATAGCCTTTTTTAGCAGCAGGACGATTACAGCAATCTGGGCTAATATGTCAGCCCTTTCCTTTAAAACGCTTTTAGTTATCAACAAACCAAAGAAGGACCAATGAAAAGAAACACCAAGTTACTCCTATTCTTGATGCTGACGTCATTAGTTTTTGGCATCCTTGTCGGGCACTACTACCCGCAAATAAGGTCTCGTCTCAGTTCCACCAGCAATAAATGGGACAGCACAAAGGAAGTAGTAGGCTGGCCGGAAGGATTTTCGCTTGTCACCATTTCCAGCAGTGCTGATGGAACCGACCAGGCTGCATATTTTTTAAGAGCACAATTTGGCCTCCCGAAACCTTTGGTAGTAAGCCTCCATACCTGGTCTGGTGACTATTCGCAGAATGATCCTCTGGCCCAGATGTCAAAAGATGCAAGATGGAACTACATCCACCCTAATTTTCGGGGGCCGAATTGGACTGTAGATGCTTGTCTTAGCGAAAAGGTAATAGCGGATATTGACGATGCAATTCAGTACGCAATTGACAACGGAAATGTTGACATAGGCAATACGTTCGTTGTTGGTGCATCGGGAGGTGGGTATGTCACATTGGGTACGTATCTGAAAACACGTCACCGAGTTCGAGCGTTTCTTTCATGGGTTCCTATCAGCGATTTATCGGCTTGGTATTATCAATCTTTAAATAGCAACTCCAAGTATGCAAAAGATATTCTGAAATGCACATCTGATGGGACGGTGTTGAACGAAAGGGAAGCGAGATTACGCTCACCTCTTTTCTGGAATGTGCCAGAAAAGCCAAAGAGCAGGCTTGAAATATATGTCGGCATAAATGACGGCTACACTGGAAGTGTCCCTATTTCGCACTCAATACTGTTCTATAATCGAATTGCACAACTTTTGGGAAATCAGGGTTACTTGGTCTCTCAAGATGAAATTGTTAAACTACTGACACGCGGCATAGGCCATAGAAGTGATTTGGGCGTGCTGGGTGATCGTAGAATCTACTTCAGACGGGGTACTGACCGGTTGTCACTCACGGTTTTCGATGGTGGCCATGAGATGTTGCCGGATTACTGCTTTAACAGAATGAAAATGATTGCCGAATTAAAGGTGGATTTATGGACTTTTTAGGGAGAAAGCAGAATCTTTTGTGGGGTAAAATAATTTTGATGGTGTGAAAAATATTGATTTTAAGCTACTTTCGCAGTACTAAACATCAAATTATCACATTGACCTCACATTTTCTTGGGCCTTAAGAATAGAAGGGAAAGACTGATCAGAAACATTCAACTTTCAAAGGTTAATACCCAGAGATTAATCAATAAAAATGGGAACGAAACACCCATAATTTTAATTGGTAATTCTGTCGGTGCTGTCCAGACCTATAAAAAAGCAGATCTCAACGGGCATCCATTTTACCATGCTCCTATTTTTATTCACTTTTATACTACTGAAAAAAATAAGACTCTTTCCCTTGATATTTGGCAGCTTGCCCAAAAATGTATTAATGATATCAATAATGTTTTTCCATCCGGGCCTTACATCATTATGGGGCGATGTGCAAATTCCCCTGTAGCCCATGAAGTTGCCTGTCAGCTTACAAGTACGAATAAAGAGGTTGAGTTGCTTGTTATGATCGATGAAAATTGGGATAAAAAAGAAACAGCTCCAGTTGCGGACAAGCAAACCAGGGGGACGTTATCATTAGTAAAGAAACAAATAAATGAAATGAATGAATTGGGTTTTATGTATATATTTAAAAAAATAATCTCAAGAATAAAAGACAAAATCCATTATTATTACACTTCTCTGGATAGTATAAAGGAGCACCTGTATATTATGCTGGGGAAACCTGTTCCGGAAGCAATACAGTTCAGAGTCACTGAAAAGATTTTTTACGAGGCATGCGAGTCCAACCCCTACACACCCATGCCATATTATGGGCGTGTACTTTTATTTGATTCAAAAAACTGGGTGGAAAAATACGCTCCTAAACTCAGAACATTTTACAAAGGAGAAGTTAAAAAGATTGATGTAGATACAACCCACTCAGGATGGTTTAAGCCTGAACGGATAAAAATGATAATAAAAGAGATAGAAGGAAATACCAAATAATTCATGATATTGGCTGGCCGTTTGGAATTTTTCAAGGAGAATAGTTAATATGTATCTGGAATTTGCAGGACTGCCGGGATCCGGTAAAAGCACATTATCTTCAGCGTTGAAAAGGCATCTTCTTACGTTACCATGCCATGCTTTGTCCAGCAATGAAGCAATCATACAATGTCTCAGAAGACGAGATGACGGACCCATCAAGAATATGCTGAAAAGGTTTCCATCTCGGATTTGGTGGCCATTGATGGGGCCTAAATTTGCATTGCAGGAATTTGTTATATTGTCTTCCAGGCATTTGGAATTTATCACATTTATGTCAAAAATGCTTTCAGAGTCAAACCTGCCTGAGTTGTTGATAGAATCCATATGGGACACGATTGTCAGATCTTTTTCCGAAATACAGCTTGTCTCGCAACATATTTATGAATCAGAACTTGCAATAATGGATGAAGCTTTTTCCCAGCGTTGTTTTACTCTGTTCGGATATATGGAAAATACTATATCAGACGATCTAATATCCAAGTATGCAAAGTTGGCGCCGATCTCGGATCAGGTCTTCTGGATTGTCACTAAACCTGCGACCTGTGTGGAGCGGTTTATGAGACGGTATCAGTTTCAACCTTTGCCTTATGATTTTAAACTTGACAAAGAAGAGCTGTTAAACAATTTCCAGAATGGAAATAGTGTTCTTAAACGTTTGAGTGAAGCTTTGAAAGGTCAGGGAAAGTGTGTGCATCGCATAAATGGAGATAGTGATATAAACCAATCTATTGCAGAAGTATGTAAAGTGGCATCAAACTATAATCTATATTTAAATTGTGATAGCTGATATTAATAAAAAAATTAGGAAAAAAACAAAGAGTCCTTTTACAAAAGATCATGAAATATTCTGTTAAAAATTTTCTCGAATCCATTATCCTGAATATCAAAATATTTTTCTTTTGCCTTCTTTATATGGGGATGTTGCGCTGGCTCTTCATCTTTTCTTTGGGGGATTCATCAGGCTCTTCTTTTTCCATTGTTAACCTTTCACAGGTTTTCTGGATTGGTTTCTTGTACGATATGAAGCTCTCCTTCATGCTCTTTTGTTTTCTTGTTTTGTTTTCATCCGTTCCGGTTTTTTTTACCTTATCGAGAGCCTCTGATTTTTTCCAAAGGGTATTTTTGAGCGGTTTCATCTTTTTGACCCTATTGTTTACCGCAGCAACCCATGAATTCTTCCTGGAGTATAACAACACTTTTAATATCCGTATTTTTGATGGCTTGCATGATGATCATCTGGCCATATTCAAGACCATGATGACCTCATACCATCTGATTGAATATATAGTTTGTATCCTTTTTGTCGCTATTTTATACGCCATTTGGGGACATCCCTTTTTCATGAAGACCCTTCAAAAATCAATGATAAGAAAATGGCACCCTTTTCTGAACAACCGCTTAGCACTGGCTATTTTTTTGTTACTGTTTACGGCCCTTTCTTTTTCTTTTGCCTTTGGCCCGTTGGAGGCGGATGACAGTAACGCCATGCGATTTCACTCCAAAGTCTTAAATGCTTCAGTTATACCGGGCCCGATTGCTTTATATAAAGCCACATATGAGTATCAACTGAAAATGCGCTCCTACGACAAAAACCTGTATCAGGTTTCTGATGTTGTGGATGCCTTAACTGACATTTCTGGTGATGCAAAGGTTGGGGAACTGGATAGCCATTTTCTGAAGGTCTCTTCGGGAAACTATCTCTTACCGGAAAAACCTCTGCACATTTTTGTATTGCTTATGGAAAGGTATGATTCCTGGCCCCTGCTTCCCAAGTATAATAGCCTGGAGGTTACCGAAGGTCTAAAGGCAATGATTGAAAAAGGGATGTATTTTAAGAATTTTTTGCCTGCAGGCACCACAACCATGCCGGCCGTGCAAACAATCGTGCTTGGGCTGCCGTTTATCGGTTTGAACGCGCAACATTTTACTGAAAAAATATATCCTGGAGCGATTGCCAGACTGATGGCAGCCTTAGGCTATAAAACTCGGTTTTTTTATGGCGGGTATCTGAATTGGCAGAACATTGGTTTGGTTGCCAGTTCCCAAGGTTTTGGCCAGGTATTTGGCGCAGGGGAGAAAATAAAGAAATATGTTCAAAGAAACGAGTGGGGTATTGATGATGTCAGCCTTTTTAACTATATTTCCGATGTTGTTTGTTCAGATTCTGCTCCCAGCTTTAATCTTATTTTGACTTCTACGAATCATCCACCCTATGAC
>JAQICW010000322.1 GCA_027858355.1 Desulfobacula sp. | reverse complement strand
CTGAATCTTGCACAACTGACACGGGCATCAGGGAAATATTGATTTCGGTATTTTTCCTGGGCAAAAAGTATGACTCCCCCATTGGAAAGCACTTTTCTCCCAGCATATGAAACAATAAGACCAAGGGTTTCAAGTTTTTCTTGGTCAATGGCTTTATTAACTGGTTGAAATACAGATTGAACTTGTTTTAGTTCCAGATTATTTTCATCGGTTTCACCACAGGGCATTTGATCAAATGAAACACTGAGAATCAGGCGATTCATTTCTGCTATAATTTCGGGTCCAGCTTTCCTGTTCGTTGAGCCTAACCTGATATAGATACCTTGCTCAGGGCCTTCACTTTTGAGATAAAAGGGACCCCGCCAATGTGCTATTTTCAGCAGAATCAACTGCTCTTTCTATACTTGCTTATTTTTTGTAGAAGGCATTTATTTCAGATCATCGTAATTGGTAGCTATCCAGTTGTTGTATGATCCATCCATGATTCGTCGCCACCAGTCGTCATTGTCCAGGAACCATTGCATGGTTTTTCTGATACCGGTTTCAAAAGACTCTGTGGGTGAATAACCAAGCTCAGAAGTAATCTTTTCAGCATTAATGGCATAGCGGCGGTCATGGCCTAATCTGTCCTTAACATGGGTGATCAGGGTTTCAGGATGATTGCCTTGGGCTGATGTACAGTTTGGATATCTTTCATGGATTAGATTGCATATAGTTTTGACAATGTCGATATTGGTCCATTCGTTGTTGCCGCCTATGTTATAGGTTTCTCCGGCTTTACCCTTTAAAAGAATCAGATCAACCCCCAGGTTGTGGTCATCCACATAAAGCCAGTCCCGGATCTGTTTACCATCACCATAGACGGGTAAGGCTTTTCCATTGAGGATATTGGTTATTATTAAAGGAATCAATTTTTCAGGGAACTGGTATGGCCCGTAGTTATTGGAGCAGTTGCTGATGGTGACCTGTAACCCGTAAGTTTCATGATAGGCCCGGACCAGATGGTCTGATGATGCTTTGCTGGCTGCATAGGGTGAATTGGGTGCATAGGGTGTTGTCTCGGTAAAAGCTGGAACATGCGGCTTTAAGGAACCATATACTTCGTCTGTTGAGATGTGGTGGAAACGATGGGGCCTATGATTTTCATCCAGCCAGACTTTTTTGGCCGCTTTAAGCAGTGTGTGGGTTCCCACTATATTGGTATTGATGAATTCGTCTGGGCCATGGATGGATCTGTCTACGTGGGATTCTGCGGCAAAATGAACAATGATATCTATTTTGTTGGTTGTCATCAGTGACTCAACAAGATTCTGGTCAAGGATATTGCCGTGGACAAATTTAAAGTTTGGTTTTTTTTCGGCTTTTGTCAGGTTTGCTTTGTTGCCTGCATAGGTTAATGCATCTAAAACAACTATATTATCTTCGGGGTGATTATTCAGCCAGTAGTAGACAAAATTTGTGCCGATGAATCCGGCACCGCCTGTGACAAGAAGACTTTTCATTATATGCTCTTTTTTAGATTCTTGATTATTAATTTGCCTTTTACAGTCAGTCGATATTTTTGTTTACTGCTTCGTGGTTTTTCGGGTATGGTCATTTCTATGAAGCCTGACTTTAAAGCTGGTTTCAGGTAATTATCGGTAAAATTGACCCGGTGTTTAAGACCCAGTTTCGTCTGTAATTCATTTCTGGTCATTTCTTTGGAACACGCTTCTATTATTTTTTTTATTTCAGTGGTAACTTGCTCGGTAACTTGCTCGGTAACTTGCTCGGTAACTTGTGGTCTCGTAAAAATAAGGGTAACCCAGTTGTCATCAACATTAACATTTGGCCTTTTTACACCATACTCATCGCATAAATGCATGATTCGATTTATACCACTGCCAATTTGTTCGACTAAATTCATTCTGTACAACAGGCTGAATAATAAAGGATTTCTGGGTATACTTTTTGACCCCAGATCTTTTGTTGTCATGCCTGCAGGCAGGCTGCCAGGACTTATGATTTCTATTCGATCCTGAAAGATATGTATTTGAACATTTGCCGTTGAGCGATAATCTCTGTGGGCCAGAGCATTGACCAAAGCCTCCCGGAGTGCATTAACCGGTAGTTCGAGCCTTTCGTCCCGTCCTGTTCCTGTAATGAGTAGCTTTGTATTCAATTTGGCCTGTAAGTAAGAGATGACATCCTGGAAATTTGAATAAATATCTCGACAAAAATCCTTGCGGTCAAGAATCTGAACTTTTGTAGTTCCCTGGAAAAGGGCACATGTGACATGGGCGCTGCTGCTAATGTTGCCAATGTTTTCTGTCAATAGCCATGCACCGGCATTGGTCATTTTGTTATTGCGGACTAAATGCAGATTTCCAAGAGCATGGAGAGGGGTCAGGTCGGGAGGTATTTTAGCTCTTTGAGCAAAAATATGGAAAGAGTTCCGGATTAAATCGGTCTCCATGTCAAACCGATCACACGCCATTTCATCAAAATGAATCAGGCCTTCCTGAAAGAAGAATTTTCGAATCTCATCCCGTCCAAGTTGTTGTGAAGAGGCTCCTTCACGCAGGTAGAATTTGCCTGCATACGAATATGGTTTTGCATTTTGTTCAGGGACACAAACAATTAGTACTTCATGGCGGCTTGTAATATCAATGATCAGGGGGGGATCTATAGAACGGGCGACTGATTGTACAACTGATTTAAATTTGTTGTGATCCTTAATCCCGACAATTTCACTGCTGTCCGTAACCCCAATTAAAATTGTACCGCCTGTTGCATTGGCAAAGGCACATAATTCTCGTCCAATCTTGGAAGCACCTGATTCCTTGAATTCAAGTGTGAATCCTTCACCAAGAGAGATCAAATCATGTAAATCTTTAATTTTCATTAATTAAGCTCCATTAACATGGATCGAAGTTGAGTGTGCCAGTGTATGGGTTTGGTTTCAAGGGCATGCCAGAAGGACGTTTTATCAAGGACACTGTACATAGGCCTTTTTGCCGGGGTTGGGAAGGCACTTGCGGGGACCGGGTAAATGGGTATAGAGTTATTTAGCAGTCCGAGCGTTTTTGCTTCTTCCTGAATAGCTATGGCAAAATCGTACCAGGAGGCTATGCTGGCATCTGTCCAGTGAAAGGTTCCTGTTATCTTTTTTTCAAGTGCTGTCCAAATGGACCGGGCCAGTCCAAAGGCCCAGGTTGGGGTGCCGACCTGCTCGTCTATGACGGTTAATTCTTTTTTTTGTTTCATTAAGGTGAGCATGGTTTTTACAAAATTTTGTCCATGGGATGAATAGAGCCAGGCTGTTCTAATGATTAAGGCTTTTTTGTTTAAGATTGTGTGGACAGCCTGTTTCCCCTTGAAGTTTTGATTGGCCATAAACTGATTTTGGGTTTGGAGCATCCTGGGGTTGATATGGCTTATGGTTTTGTCCGTCAAAGATAAAGTCTGTGGAGATATGGACAAGGGTTATGTTGTTTTGTTTGCACAGGTTTGCAATCTCAATAACTGCCTGGTGATTTATTCTAAATGCCAGGTCTTTTTCCTGCTCCGCTTTATCGACGGCTGTGTATGCGGCGGTATTGATGATGCAGTCGGGTTGGGTGGCCTTGATGCATTGTGCTATGCTTTGAGTGCTGCAGAAGTCTACTTTTGGGTAGTCGCAGGTGGTGAGGATGATGTTAGTGGGGCAAGTGCGTTGCAACTCCCATCCAAGCTGGCCGTTTGAGCCTAATAGAAGGATCTTCATTTAAACACCTCTGCATCTTTAAGCGTCATTCCGTCTTCGTCTTTTTGTGATAGTGTAGGGGATGTTCCCGGGATAGTGGGCCAGTCAATATTAATGGAGGGATCATTCCAGAGAATACTTCATTCGTATTCGGGGGCATAGTAATCTGTGCACTTGTATGTAAACTCGGCTTCACTGCTTATTACATAAAATCCATGGGCAAATCCGGGCGGAACCCACAGCATTCTTTTGTTTTCAGCGGACAAGGTTGTACCGATTCATTTTCCGAAAAAGGGGGATGATTTCCTGATATCAATGACCACGTCAAAGACCTCACCTGAAACCACACGGACAAGCTTTCCCTGGGGGTGTCTGATCTGATAATGCAGCCCCCTTAAAGCGCCCTGGCTGGATCTGCTGTGATTTTCCTGGACAAAGCGGGTGTGGATGACATTTGTATTAAATGCATCCTCCCGGAAGGTTTCCATGAAAAATCCCCGGTGGTCCCCAAAGACCTGGGGTTCGATTATAAATACATCCGGAATAGAAAGGCGGGTATATTTCATCTGTTTGTTCTGTTTTTTAAGAGGTATAATAAATATTGGCCATATCCGTTTTTTTTCATGGGTTGTGCAATTTTTTCCAGCTGTTCTGCATTGATGTGTTTCATCCTGAAGGCAATTTCTTCAGGGCAGGCAATTTTCAGTCCCTGGCGGTCTTCAACCACTTTGATAAAGGTGGCTGCGTCCAGGAAGGATTCATGGGTTCCAGTGTCCAGCCATGCAGTTCCCCGGCTGAACAGTTCTATAGTCAGATTTCCCTGGGACAGATAGGTGGCATTCACATCGGTTATTTCAAGTTCTCCTCGGGCAGAGGGTTTTATTTGTTTTGCAATCCTGATCACCTCATTATCATAAAAATAGAGCCCGGTAACGGCATAGTTTGATTTTGGATTTTTGGACTTTTCTTCCAGGCTTGTGATGCAGCCGCTGGTGTCAAAACCGACAACACCATAGCGATGGGGATCTCTGACGTAGTATCCGAATATAGTTGCCCCTTTATCTTTTTTTGCTATTACCTGAAGCCTTTCTGACAAACCTTCTCCGTAAAAGATATTATCCCCCAGAACCAGTGTGACCGAATCATTTTGAATGAAATTTTCTCCGATGATAAATGCCTGGGCAAGACCGTCAGAAGATGGCTGGGTAGCATATTCAAGAGTTATACCCCATTGAGAACCATCTCCTAAGAGATGCCTGAAATTATCGAGGTCATGGGGGTTGTGATGATCAGTATCTGCGTGATACCGGAAAGCATCAGTGTGGACAGAGGATAATAGATCATGGGCTTATCATATACTGGCATGAGCTGCTTGCTGACCGAATATGTCAGGGGGTAAAGTCGTGTTCCTGATCCGCCGGCCAATATGATTCCTTTACGCATGATTAATTTGCCCTTTCCAAAGAGGTTTGTGTACTTTCAAAAACAGTGTCTGCCATACCGTCTTTTTATGTAGTTCCAGCATGTCGGTTCGAGCGAGAAAAATCCTTATAGGCCAGTTCAATTCCTTTTTCGAGCTCGATTTTCGGTTCCCAACCAAGTTTCCTCATACGGGTGGAATCCATGAGTTTTCTTGGGGTTCCGTCGGGCTTGGAAGCATCAAATACCAGCTTATTTTTAAAGCCGACAACATCCCGGACCAGTTCAGCCAATTGCCTTATGCTTATTTCCTTGCCTGATCCGATATTGATATGGGATTGAACAGTACCGCTTGCATCCTCAAAGGCAATGTCTTTATAATCGACATTTTCAAGCAAAAATACACAGGCCTGGGCAAGATCCTTGGAATATAAAAATTCCCGAAGGGGTTTTCCGCTTCCCCAGATTGTGACCGAATCTGCGTTGCTGATTTTTGCTTCGTGCATCCGCCGGATAAGGGCCGGCAGAACATGGGAATTTTCCGGATGGTATTTATCCCCCGGCCCGTAGAGGTTTGTGGGCATGGCGGAAATAAAATTGGTGCCATACTGGCGATTATAGGCATCACACATGCGGATACCGGCAATCTTTGCAATGGCATAGGGTTCGTTGGTGGGCTCCAGGGGCATTGTCAGCAACGCCTCTTCGGCCATGGGCTGGAGTGCAAGTTTGGGATAAATGCAGCTTGAGCCGAGAAACAAAAGCTTTTTAACACCATGGGTGTATGCAGCATGAATAACATTGGTTTGAACCATGAGATTTTCATAGATAAACTGGGCCCTGAAGTTGCTGTTGGCCCCGATTCCGCCGACTTTGGCCGAAGCCAGAACCACATACTCGGGTTTTTCTGCAGCAAACAAATCTTCCACCTCTTGTTGTCGTATCAGATCAAGCTGGGCATGGGTTCTGCCCATGAGATTTGTGTAGCCTTTGGATTCAAGTGAGCGCCAGATAGCCGAACCGACCATACCGCAATGACCTGCAATATAAATCTTTGGATTCAAGTTCATGAACCCGCTCCTTTATTCATTATAATCAAAGGTGCTGAACCCATGATTTTTGCACAGGTCGTCGCGTTTGGCGTCATCAAGGTCATGCTTGACCATTTCCGACACCAGTTCAGCAAAGGTTATTTTGGGAGTCCAGCCAAGTTTCTCTCTGGCCTTGGCTGGATTACCCAGAAGGGTCTCCACCTCTGTGGGGCGGAAGTACTTGGAATCTACAACAATAATGGTCTTACCGGTCTTTGTGTCAATGCCCTTTTCGTCCACGCCCTTGCCCTGCCAGGTGATGTCAATGCCCAGTGTTCCGGCGGAAATATCAACAAACTCCCGCACCGAGTGCTGAACACCCGTGGCAATTACAAAATCCTCGGGATGGTCCTGCTGGAGCATGAGCCATTGCATTTGTACATAGTCCTTGGCATGGCCCCAGTCCCGTTTGGCATCCAGGTTGCC
>JAQICW010000531.1 GCA_027858355.1 Desulfobacula sp. | reverse complement strand
TTTTCCAGGTTTAAAATCAAAGACAAAAGAAAAATCAAGGCAAAAATTAAAGATATAAAAGAACATTGTCAGATGATGATTTTAATGGAGGAAGATAAGGAAAAGCAGAATACCATTTTGCCCCGGCCTGGTCCGCCAAAGAAGAAACAGGAACAGGAAATTCATAAAAATGGTCAAACTAAAAATGATCAAATCAAAAATGATCAAACCAGAAATGATCAAACCAGAAATGATCAAATCGGGAAAGAAAAATCTAAAACCCGGTCCCCACTACCCCAGTCCCTCAAAGTTCCCAATGTCCCTATAACGTTTAAAATAGAGGAGGAGGCTTTTTTAAAGGCCTTATCAGATATTGAACCTGCAAGCCCTGAAAGGTATGAGCTTGCTTTGCTGAGCCATGAAATTCGCTTTGCAGAATCCTTTGAAACCCTCATTTGTTTGTCTTCCCTTACAGAAGTGAAATCCTTCTGGTATCAGGAGGAAACAGCAAAAAAAGTATTGAAGCAGTTCAGGGGAAGGGCGCTTTTATCCGATGAGGTAGGCCTTGGTAAAACCATTGAGGCCTTGATTATACTGACGGAATATATCAAAAGAGGCATGGTAAAGACATGCCTTATTTTGACCCCTACTCCCCTTGTCAGCCAGTGGAAGGAGGAGATAAAATCAAAGTTCAACATGGATATTTCCTCAACAGATGATTCAGGGTTTAAATCAGCTTCTGAAACATTCTGGAACAAGCCTTTTGTCATTGCATCCATTAACCATGCCAAATCAAAAAATAATTTTGATTTTATAACGGCCCGGGAATATGACATGATCATTGTTGATGAAGCTCACCATTTAAAGAATCGTACCACCCTGAACTGGAAGCTTGTCAATTCCCTGAAAAAAAGGTTTATCCTTCTTTTAACGGCAACCCCTGTAGAAAATAACCTTATGGAGCTTTATAATCTCATTACCTTACTTAAGCCTGGTCAGCTTGCCACTGCCACGTCATTCAGGAAAAAATTCATGACCCGGGGAGATCCCACTGATCCCAGAAACCGGGCACTGCTCAAAGACCTGCTTGGCCAGGTTATGATCCGCAACACAAGGGCATTGGATGGTATTCATATTCCGCCAAGGTTTGCCGAAACCATCCGCATTGAGCCCACAAAGGCTGAAAAGGCATTTTATGAGAGACTGGAAACTTTGATCATGTCCCTTAACGAAAAAAAGCAGGGCAGGGCAAAAATGATTGTGAGAACCCTGCTGGCCCAGGCAGGATCTTCACCAAAGGCTGTGGAGCTGACCCTGAACAGAATGCTTGAAAAAGAAAATTACCTTCTGGAACATGAGAGAGAACTCAGGGCGGTAAAGAATTTGTGCCGGACCATTCTGGATACGCCCAAGAACCTGGCCCTTATGAAGGTTATCAAAGCCACCAGTGAAAAGGTCATTGTTTTTGTCAAATATAAGGGGACCATTGAGCATATCGCAGAATTTCTGGAGTGGAACAATATCTCTTTTTCCCTTTTCCACGGAGCAATGAACAATCAGCAAAAGGATGAAAGCATTGAGGCGTTTAAAAATAAGACCCAGGTCTTAGTCACAACAGAAATCGGCGGTGAGGGTCGAAACCTTCAGTTTTGTTCAAGGATGATCAATTACGACCTGCCGTGGAATCCCATGAAGATAGAACAGAGAATCGGCCGCATTCACAGGATCGGCCAGGAAAAAGAAGTGCAGATTTTCAATTTCTGTGCTGCAGGTTCCATTGAGGATTATATCCTTGATGTCCTTGATCGCAAGATCAACATGTTTGAGATGGTAATCGGTGAAATAGACATGATTCTGGGCAGGATCGTGGGGGAAAAGGAGTTTGGCGACATTGTCCTGGACCTCTGGGTGAAATCTTCATCGGAACAGGATCGGAAAAAATCCTTTACAGACCTGGGAACAAGATTGAAAAGGGCTAAAACAGGGTATCAGAAAACCCGTGAGCTTGATGATAAATTATTTGGAGACACCTATGAACTCTAACAGCTCTATTACAGGGAAAGATCTGGATCTTACACAGTTTTCCGTCCGGTTTTTAAAGGAAAAAGGTGCTGTTTTGGAATTCGGGAACGAGGTTGTCGATGCCCTTTTGCCCAGGGATCTTTCTTATGCTCTGGATGTGGAAGAATATATCTCATTGGCAAAGGATGCCCAAAGTATAGAAAATTTTGGAGGACAAAAATGTTATTCCATACAATTTCAAAGTCCCCTCCTTGACAGGATTGTATCCATGGCAGGCTCAAAGCCGCTTTTTCTTCAAGCTGACTTGAAGTTTCATTACATCAAGACACAGGGATTTGCCAAGCTGATCATGGA
>JAQICW010000105.1 GCA_027858355.1 Desulfobacula sp. | reverse complement strand
CCCGTCAGAAAGGATAGCACCCCCTGCCAGGCCCTGTACATCTTCAAGATTACTGCCAAGGCTTTTGATGACATATTCGTCTTTGCCCAGAAGCTCATCAATGAGCAGAGCTCTTTTTTCATCCTTGGACTCAACCACAACCACAAGGCTGTCCCAGATTATTTTTTTGTGACTGCTATAGTTATAAATCTCATTCAACCTGATCACAGGGATCAAATTGCCCCTGTCCTTGACCATCTCCCCTTTTCCCTCAACGGTAAAACAGTCTTCTTTTGGGGGTTTAAACGCCTTTTGAATCGCTGTAGTGGGAATGACATACTTTTCATTGTCCACCCCTACCAGCATACCATCAATAATGGCCAGGGTAAGGGGAAGGCTGATGGTAAATTTGGTTCCCACGCCTTTTGATGAGTCAATGTTCAATTGTCCCCTGAATTTTGCTATCCCATCCTTGACCACATCCATGCCCACACCTCTACCTGACACATCAGTGACCTTTTTTGCCGTGGAAAACCCGGGCTGGAGAACAAGATCATAGATTTGTGCATCAGTCATCTGTTCATTTCCGGTGATAAGGCCGGTGGCTTTTGCTTTTTCAAGAATGACTTCCTTATCAAGTCCTTTGCCGTCATCTTCGATTTCTATGATTATGTGTCCGCCTTTATGGTAAGCTCGAAGATAAATATTGCCCTGGGAAGGCTTGTCTTGGTCAAGGCGCAGGGATTTTTCTTCAATACCATGGTCACAGGAGTTCCGGATCATATGGACCATGGGCTCATACAGCGCATCAACCACATTCCTGTCAATTTCAGTGTCTTCACCCTTCATATTTAAAGCAATATTTTTTCCTGATTTTTTGGACAGATCCCTGACAAGCCTTATCATTTTCGTGAACGTGGTTTTTATGGGGATCATCCGCATGGACATGGCAATGTTCTGCATATTGGTCACGATCTGACCCAGTTGTGAAACGCTCTGGGTCAGCAAAGGATCATTTAAAGTCCTCTGCCTGAGCATGGACTGGGCAATGACAAGCTCTCCTGCATAATCAACCAGATCATCCAGTTTATCAGTACTGACCTTTACCTGGGCTGCCACCTGTTTTTTTACGGGATTCTGATCCATCAAGGCCATTGCAACCTTTTTAGGGGCAGCTATATCCTCCTCAACCAGTATGTCTCCAATTTTTTTACCTGGATGTTCTTTTTGGATCTCAAGGGCCTGATCAAGGCCTTCTGTCCTGATATCTCCCTTTTTGATGAGGATCTCGCCCAGGGGCTGTTTTTCTCCACTTGTTAAAGATACCTGGAGTCTTTGCAGTTTATCCCTTAAGGATTCAACATCAATATCATCATCCGGCTGCTTGAATCCGGTCTCTGTACCCTGGCGCACCCTGGCAAGGAGAGTTTTCAAGGTGTCCACTGATGCAAGGATGGCATCCGTTGCTATATCATTGATTAAAAAGTCTCCGCTCCTGGCACTGTCCAAAAGGTTTTCTGTTGTGTGGGCAAGCTTATTGATTTTTGTCAGGGCTAAAAATCCAGACACACCTTTAATGGTATGGAAGGGACGGAAGATATCGTTGATAATATCCTTGTTGGCCGGATCCTGCTCCAGATCAATAAGGTTAACCTCAATTGTATCCAGGTTTTCCATGGCTTCAGATACAAAATCTATCAGGATTTCCATATCGTCATTGGATATTCTTTCTGGGGATATTCTTTCCGGTGATATCTTTTCTGGTGCTTTTGTTTCAGATTCTTTTGTTTCAGATTCTTTTGTTTCCTGTTCTATTGTTTCCGGTTTTATTGTTTCCTGATTTGTTTGGGATTCTATTGCCAGTTCTTCTTCCATTGATTCAACCTCTTTGGGCTTTTGTTGTGCTTCAAACCTGTAATTCAACAGGTCCAGAACATCAGAATAATCAAAGGCAAAGGCTTCCCCCCTTTTTAAATGGCTCAGGATGGATTTAAGCAGCACAGACCCTTCTTCAATGGGTGTTGTATTATCGATACTTTCCAGTGCCATCTCTTCCACATACCCTTTGCAGGCAATGCTGACTTCATGGAATGTGATGTAATCCTCTTCTTGTGAAGCCTTAATAAGCTCATCTAAGACATTGAGCATTGCACCAAGATCCGGGATATTTCCAGGACAAAATCCAGCAATCAGGTCAGAGAATTTATGAAGGTTTTCTTCCATGGGGTCAGGGGCTGGGTCATCTGATATTGGATCATCCCACATTGGGTCATCCGCTATTGGATCCAGGGGGATGGGGTCAGGGTCATCCTGTATTGGGTCCAGGGGCTGGGACTCGACATGCTCCCGGCTTAGATCAGATTCCTTTAAAACGCTGATGGCTGATAATAGTTCAGATATCAATTCACCCAGGGCAGACATTTCTTTATCAACATCCTTGGAATTGTTTTTTAAAACCCCATCTATGATATTCCTTGCCTTTAAAACCTCTTTTGCCTGGTCCTTAAATGACAATTCCATGCATTTTCCATGAATCTGTTTCAGCATCGGCAGCAAACCAGATAAACTTTCAGGCTCTTCAGGGTCTGCCAGAACAAAATCACAGGAAAGTTTTTCAACTAAATTTTCAATGAGTTCATAGGTCATAGTCCTGCCCTTGGCTTTTGGTTGTTTAAACATATTCCAGGGAAACTGCCAGGAATAATGTTTGTAAGGCACAGGGTATTATAACAAAATACCCTGTGCAGTCTAATCAAAGTTATTTAAAAATTTTCAAAATCATCGTCATCATCAAAGGGAATGACCTGGTTCGGCCTCACCTCTTTTGTATTATGGGACAATATTTTTTTCTTTCCAGTAGAACCGGATTTAGGTTTAATGGTTTTTATTGAAGGATGGGGAAGAACCGGTTTAACTGCCCGTTTTTTGCCGGTACTGATATTCTGATCGCTTTTACCGGTTACAAGCTGGCTAAGATCCCCAACAGATTCTTTGAGCTGTTCTGCCTGGGCATTCATCTCTTCAGATGCAGATGCCGACTCTTCAGCATTGGCAGCATTCTGCTGGACCACTTTGTCCATTTCTGTAATGGCAATGTTGACCTGCTCAATGCCGCTGGATTGCTCCTTGGAGGCCTCTGAAATCTCAGAAACAATGTCTCCCACTTTGGCAGAACTTTCTGCTACTTTACTGAAAGCCTCATTAGTGGTTGAAACCAATTGAGAACCGTCGTTGACTTTTTTGACGGTTCCCTCTATAAGTGCAGCGGTATTCTTTGCGGCATCCGCCGCCCTCATGGCAAGATTTCTTACCTCATCGGCCACAACAGCAAAACCGGCACCGGCTTCTCCTGCACGGGCTGCCTCTACTGCGGCATTCAACGCCAGCAGGTTGGTCTGGAAAGCAATTTCATCAATGGTTTTTACGATTTTTTGTGTTTCTTCACTGGCTTTTGAAATATCGACCATGGATTTTGTCAACTGTCCCATGGATGCATTTGCACTACTCACAATCTTGTTGGAATCTTTCATCAAGCCGTCTGCATGATTTGCATTTTCTGCATTCTTCTTGGTCATGGATGACATCTCTTCCATGGAGGATGAGGTTTCTTCTATGGAGGCCGCCTGCTCTGAAGCGCCTTCAGCCAGAGACTGGCTGGCGGAAGATACCTGTCCTGATGCGGATGCAACCTGCTCGGCACCTTCATTGAGACCTGAAATGATTAGGGTTCGGAAAAAAATAAAATGTACTTCTTCTGGTCAATTTGGGTAAAGGGTATAATTCCACGAAGGATTAACTTTGTGTCGCTCGATATTCAATTTTTCTAAATCATCCTTTGAG
>JAQICW010000732.1 GCA_027858355.1 Desulfobacula sp. | reverse complement strand
AAAATCATTACTGATAATGCACGCCGAAATAGAAAACTGCCGGTAATACAGCAGGTTGGGTCAATGCCCAACAATATTAAAAGCGACTTATCTTGTCGCAACGTCAGCATGTTTTTGTTAGATCTAAGGAGACTTAAACAGTCTCTTCAGTATTAATAATGATTTGCCAGTGGCCTGAAGCGACTAACAAAAAATTAGAAATACGTGATATAGAATAATGGGTCTCTTGTCTGTAATTCGATGATGTTTTGAATGAAAACAATGGCTAAACTCACCAATGATTGTAGTACTTGTCCAGTTACCATCCGAACAAGCTTTGACCAATTCAGGCTCTTTTTCGAATTTCTTTTGAGCCTTTTCAGCCCAAGATTTAGGAGTATTCGATTGAACATAGCCAATCATTCCGGCTTCAAGTTTGCCACGAGCATAGTTTCCTGAAAGAAATTCTCCAAGTCCTGCTGAGCCGAGATATTTACCAATCGGATGGGTATTGGAACAAAGACGTTTGGCTTCAAAGGGGTAACGGTGGCGAGGGCCGTGACAGACCCACTCAAATTCAATATCAATTCTCTTTCGCCTTTTACCTCTTCGACCTGGCTCATTAATCATTGGGTCTTCATGGACTGCAAAAGAACTCACCCATGGTGGAGATCCTCTGTCTTCAAGTATTTCGTTGATCTTTCTTACGATCTCACCGGTAATATCCTCTTCCTCAGAATCCTTAAGAGAGGCAGCATCAAGACGATTGTAGCCCATATTCAACAATTTGAAAACTTTTTCTCGAAATGCTTTTTGGTACTCTTTTCTGTCATCCGCTTTAAGTTGCTTGTCTGATTGCATCTAATCATTTCCGGTTGTTATCAATTTTTCAGCAATGAATTCATCCGCATCTGTAAAAGCTTGGCTCTTAAGCCAGCCGAGTCGTTGACGCGACTTGACAAAATAGGTAGTCCTGCCATGAAACAATTTAAGATTTTTACGAAAATAGATCCACTGTCCTTGCTCGGATTCCAGATTTTTTTCTAACTTTTTAAATTCTTCTTTTAATTCAGGATCAGAGACCTCTTTTACAATCACAGGGCCAGTAGGCGAATTTTCAGAATGATCAATGGACAGAATCACCATAGATGATGAATAATTAGCGGTAATCTGGTTCTGATTCCTGATATCGGCATCAAGAAAATCATCCAAGGCTTTTTTCAGGGTATTTGCATATTCCGTTATTTCGGCTTTAGAAGCAGGTTCATTTACCATTTTGGGAATGGCACCATCATTGAATTTTATTCTTGTTGTGACAAAATCATGAACAAGACATTTTTCATCTGTCTTAAGACCTAATAAAGTATTAACTTTTTCGTTCATTTTGTTTATTAAGGGTTTTAATTCTATCGGTTTCTCAGCAAATTTAAAAAATTGTTTTTCAGCGATATCATCAGTAGATTGTTGAGATAGTTCGTCGTAAAGTTTTGCCCATTCCCCTACTTCTCCAGGGGACAACTTATCAAGGGGAACCGGAAGAGATTCAAGATCCTGGTTATTGAGTCGCTCCATTCCTATGCCCCAGGATGGCGAAGATAGATACTGCTGATATTGAACAAAATCAGAACTCAAATACAATGCCAATGCTTTTAAAAGATTTGACTTTGAAAGATCACCTGCTATTCCAATCTGGCGGGGAGGAACAGCAATAAACTGATCTGAAAAAACAGAAAATCGTCTGTTTGCATCTATAATGATATGGGGTGGCTGACATATTTTCAATGATACTTCACCACGGCCTTTTCGAACATAAGCCATAGACTCTGGGATCGTTTTTAGTGCTTGTTGCGGGAAAGAGAATATGCTTCCACATCCTTTCAGCTCATTCATATCAAGTTGATCTTTACCAGCCACCTCGGGAAGAGGTTCTATTTCCTCTTTTGCAGCTACATCTCGCAATACAAGCCCTTGAGAGATATCTAAATCATGGACTTTTAAAAAAGTTGACAAGCGAACAAATGCTTTTTGTATTGAGACCAGAAGGTATTTATCCCGCATTGTTCCCCACATTGCCATCTTCCACGGAAAAGACGTTCCAGATAAAACGTCCCTATATGGGATCTCACGCATCTCATCGGCATTGATAAGAATAGTCCAAAGTCTTTTCCTGCCTCTTTTTGAAAAGTCATACTGAGATATCTGATTCATTGCAAAGGGGGCATAGGTAAGAATGCTTCCTGGCTTGTCTGAATTATTTTGACAAGCTCTGTAGAAAAAAGCTGCCGCCGGATTGGTTGCACCTTTAAACAGAAGACGTCTGAGATTTGCAAAGTTGACAATGCACCAGACATCCATTTTGTTAAAGAATCGTTCTCTGAACTCAATAGCGTTTTGCTGAGTTTTAAACAGGGTCTTCCCTGGCAACAAAAGCCCTGTAACACCTACATCTGAAAGATATAGAGAAGCTTTCCAGACAAAGGCTTCTGCTATCTGATTTTTATTGACAGGATACTCTTTTTTATTGCTTTTGATCCAAGCCAAGGCAAATTGATCTGCAGGTATATTTGATTTTTCTGATAACAACTTCCATGGTGGATTCCCCACAATCCAATCAAATTTCATTTCGGAAAGAGCTTTTACCTGTATTGATTTGTCATCAAAAAAACCGTTTTTACAAAAGAAAATATTTTTATCTCTCAATGCCGGTAATTTAAAATGTTGGTATCCCACCTCTTCTAAATCAGGAGGATCAACATAATCAAGTAGGGTGAGGACAAGGCTTAATTCTGTCACACCGCAGGCATCTTCATCAATATCAACACCATAAATGTGATCTATCAGCAGACTTTTTAATTCTTCCGGTTTGAATCTAAATCTACCTGATTTTGATAGTTCTCTTTCAATAAGTCTTCTATAGCATTGAACAATAAAGGCGCCTGATCCACATGCTGGATCAAACACCTTCATACCTTTTTTAAGCATTTTTTTTGAATCAAGTTCATCCAGCATGAAGTTTACAAGATGGACAGGTGTATAATATGCACCCTGACTTGAACCTCTCTCTTCAGCATGGAGGAACTGCTGATATACCACAGACAATGTTTCAATCGGAATATGTTCAAAATTGTAAGCTTTAAAATCCAGATGCATCTGGCGCGAAGTAGGATCATCTCCGAGAAAGACAGAGGCAACTTTTTTGATATGTCCATCTTGCGGGGAGAGATCCTCTTTTGTTGGGACGGGAAAAATGCTTCCATTTAGCCATTGATCAATTCTATTAACAAGGATTTGAAAACTTGAAACAGTAGCATTCCTTCCAAACACCGAATTCAAATCTATGTTCCACTGCTCTAATTTACGATCGGAAAGAATATCTCTGTCCCTCAGATAACGAAGATAGACATATTTCCCTATTAACGAATGAGCCGTTTGTTTAGGTAAGTCATTGTCCCTTAACCAACTACCAAGTTTTTCCAGGTTCTTTAATAAATTCTGATCAACTCTGGTATCAGGGGTTACTTGATTCTGCCATTTTTGCCAGATAGTCCCTTTATTGATGGAGTCTGCCGTAAAATCTGATAATTTTTCAAGAATTTCGTTTGTTGATTTTGCTATTTTAAGAAGATTCTGATCTTTACCATGGACTTGTTTGGTTGTATCAAACTTAAAACCAGGATATAGTCGGACTGACTTAGGAGTTAAAACCAGAAGAAAAGGCACACAATTTTGATTCCATACCAATCGATGTATTTCGATCGCCTGATTTTCTGATTCAGCTTCACAAACATAGACAAGGGGGATAATAGATTTTCCTGTGGATTTTCCTCCATGAGTACCATCTAAAGCGTATACCCCTTTAAGCCCACACTTTTCCCTGGCGATGCGAAAAGCATTGGAATATGAATTAACCTCGTCAAGCCGAGATCCCTCTAAAAAATAAGGAGAATCAGAGTAGTTAAGGCAACCTAAAAATTCTTTTATATCGATGGTATGATGCATAAGATATAGATACCTAAACGAACAAATATTTTATTTAATTCTTCCATATGCCTAAATGGAAACTTTCCCTATAACTGTTTTCGAGGCTATCAAATTATTATCATCTTTTATATAAAAAGAATAAAATTTCAACATTTCTATTTGGCAAATTATTTTTAATTTATTTCTCGGCAAATCCATATCACTTTTCCTAAAATTCTTACACGGTTAATATCATCACCTATTATATATGTTGGGGAGTACTTTTCATTGTCACTTATCAAAACAAGTTTGTCGGGAAGTTTTTCTACCCTTTTTATTAATACAGTGTCTTCAACACCAACTGCATATATTGCTCCGGCTAAAATTTCAATTTTTGATCTATCGACAAGAACAGTATCACCATCTTTCAACTCAGGTTCCATACTGTTTCCAGCAATATCCATTAAAACCATATTTTTAGGATTGCCTTTCTTTCTTAACCATAGTGTTTGAAATGAATAATATTCGGCAATTTTTTGACTTACATCGAATGAACCGTCTCCCGCAGACAGTCGTGCTTTCACTTTCGGAACTATCTCGAAGCTATGGTTACTATCGTCGGGTTTATCAAAATATTTTCCCCCATTTCCTGTTTTAATCCATGTAGGGGTCAAATTTATTTTTTCAGAAATTTCGGTTATCCATGCACGGGGAGTTACTTTCCGTTTCTTTGCCTGAGATATTGCAGAGCCTTTTACACCCAACAATGAAGCTAATTCCTTCTGGGAAGCAATAATACCTTCATTAAATAATCGTTGATAGAAAGAATGGAAATTTATTGCATTCATATTGAGTATTAAATAAAAAGTTAATATTTATTTATACTATGTAGTATGCAAAGTAATATATGTCAATTAAAAATTAATAAAAGTTAACGAGTCTGTAGAAAAAGTACTTTTTGAAGGGTAGTCATTCTCTGTTTTATTCATCAGCTACTTTTTCCAATATTTTGGTTTGATTTGGTTTAGATCACTAAACTTGCTATATAAGGCCCAACTCACACATAGGCTGGTGCTTTTAACTCATTTCGCAGGGGGGGGGGTTATTCCCCTTTTATCCTATGTAGCTACCACTGTCCCATACCGATGAATTTTTCTTAAATTGTGCAAAGTACAAAACAGCAGCCATTGACTATTTACTTTTAATTTGCCCCTCAGGCTGAACCGGTCAAGTCTCAGGGTATGTCGGATATTTCCAAAAACAGGCTCAACCGTTCCGAGTCGTTTTGAATAAATCTGCCTGCCTGATGGTGAATCTATTTTTTGTTTCATCTTCTCCATTGCATTTTCCGGTAGCTTTTTAAGTCCATGGAAATAGGCGACAGATCTTTTAGGTGATGTATCCGGGTATCGAAGGCATTTAGCTCTGAGCTTGCAAGGCCCGCATGCTGATTTGGGCGCTTTAAACCGGGTGACATAGTTGCCCTTTGTATCAAGGCCGTTCCCACTCCGGTAAAGGCGTTTGCCAGCAGGGCATCTGCAAAATTTGAATTCAGGGTCAAAGTAAAAATCCTGTTTTGAAAATAACTTTATCTTTTTCTGTTTCCCTAACCTGGACAAGCCAGAACCAAAAAATTTTCTGATTCTCTTGCCAAAATAACACGAAAATCAGAGATAAGAATCTAAAAGCTCTTTTTTATGTTCTTCTTTATACCTGCCACTATTATCAAACCGGGGGTCTCGTTTCCTAAAACGACCATCAGCTACATACGCATCAATGCCTTCTTCTGCAAGCATATCCATGTTTTTTCTGGTGTGGAATCCACTGTCTGCCGTTAGCCTGGTTTCTTCAAAAACATCGTCTTCCATATTTTGTTTCGTGGTGTCGATCATGGGCTTTAATAGATCTTGCTCCGGTCCTTTGCCAAATGCTTCGGCTCCCACGATCACCTGATGTTTATCATCCACCATGGCGACACCATTATATCCTTGCACCATACCCTTTGACGTTTTCATCTTGGCAGACTCATTATCTGTGATATTGGATTTAACCGGTTTACCCATGCTGCCAATTCTGTCGTCATTTTCGTATGTCCATTCCCGAATCTTTTTTACCTGTTTTTCAAGGGTGTCGATATATTGCGTATCGGTTTCAATGATGTTGTTTGTCTCTTCAATGTCATCAATTTGCCTGTGCTTTTCAATGATCCGCTCAATGGCTTTTTCAAGCTTGACGGCCTTTCTTTGAAAATCCTTTTTAGTTCCGCTCCATTCCTTTGAAGCGTTGGAAGGCATCTTACAGCCGTCCACAGCAAACATTTCCCTGCCGATCAGTCCCATTGAATCACAGATAAGAATCACCTCCTGAAACAGTGTTGTGGCCTCCTGATCCTGGTTAGATATAAAATCCGCAATGGTTGTAAAATGGGGTCTTGTATGGGCGGATAAAGCCATGAAGATAATATTTTCTTCACAGCATTGGGCAATCTTCCTGCTGGAGGTAATACCTCTTGAGTATGCAAAAAGGATAATCTTTAATAGAATTCTTGGGTCATATGCCGGAGCACCGGTTTCATCATTCTTATACCGGTCATCAAAAACGGTTAAATCAATTTTCTTATCAACCAGATAATTGAGGCAGTATTCGAAAGTGCCTGGTAATATTTGTTTGTCAAAAAAGACTGGAAGGAAAACGCCTTGATCGTATGAATAATCTTTGTATTTAGCCATTAATTTTTCACTCATTTAAAGGTCAGCGGTTTTACTTTCTTTATGAAGAGAATTATAGGTATCCTGTCTAAAATGTAGGGAATGCTAATCACTTAGCTATCAACTGGTATTGTCAACCTTTGGTTGGGAAGTGAACTTAGCTCTGATCAAACTTGCAAGGGATGGCATTTCAAATTTTTTACTTATTCGGTCAAAAATATATTTAAATGGATTGACCGATAGTTTCTTGGAAGTTT
>JAQICW010000721.1 GCA_027858355.1 Desulfobacula sp. | reverse complement strand
GCCTTGCCCCCTTTCTTGCGGATTCCTATTCCTGGGACCAGACATCGTGTATCCAAAGCACAGCCATGAGGCCCGGGAGGTTTATGTGCCATTGAATTCCCAGTCTCAATGGATACAAGGGAATGGTGATTGGATATCAAGGCCAGGTGGTATTCCGATATATCACAGGTCAGGGCTAACACATGGAATGCGAACGGGAAACAAACCTCTACTTGCTCTATATCTTTGGCAAGGGGGTAATCTTGCCCAGAAATCACACATCGACTCTCGATAAATGGAAAGACAAACTGAGTGATATTTTAGACATGCTTGATGCCGCAACAGAAATAAAGGATATGAATGATGGACACCATAAAATCAGCAATAATAGAAATCAAATCCGAGTTGATTGAATTTGCTCAGGAATTGATAAAGATAAAGAGCTACTCCGGTGATGAGCAAGAGATAATCAAGCACATAAACGAGAAAATGAACCAACTTGATTATGATGAAGTGATCATTGATGCCATGGGAAATATTGTCGGTCGAATCGGAAATGGGAAAACAATCATTATGTTTGATTCCCATATAGATACTGTGGAAGTCAATGATGTTTCAGAGTGGACACATGATCCCTTTGAAGGTCATATCGAGGACGGCAGGCTCCATGGAAGAGGTTCCGTTGATATGAAATCGGCTGCAGCAGCCTCCATCTATGCAGGGGCTGTCGCAAAAAAAATGGGACTTCATATGGATAAAACAATATATGTATCCTGTACTGTGCTGGAAGAAGATTGCGATGGTGAAAACCTGAAACATTTATTTAATGAGTGTCGCATTCATCCCGACTATATGATTATCTGCGAGCCATCCTGTAACAAGCTTGTTACAGGCCATAAGGGAAAAGCACAGGTCGCCATTAAATCCCATGGAATATCTGCCCATGGATCTGCCCCGGAAAAGGGATTAAATGCCATTTATGAAATGTCCCAAATTATACAGAGGATTGAAAAAACAAGTGAATCCCTTATGAAAGCGGAAGGGAAAAATGGTACATTAGTGGCCTCAAAAATTTCCAGTGTAAGTGCATCTTTAAATGCGGTTCCCTTTGAATGTGAAATATATCTGGACCGACGTCTGGTACTGGGTGAAACAAAAAAAACTGTAAAAAAAGAAATGGATGCCATTATTAAAGGGAAAAAGGCATCATGGGAGATTGGCATCCTTAATCGTAAATCCTGGACCGGAATGGATGTAACCTATCACCCGTTTCATCTGCCCTGGCAAATTGATACTGATCATGTCCTTTCAAAGGCCTGTTTTAAAGCATTTAATGCAGCCTTTGGATCTGATCCTGAATTCGATTATTGGGATTTCAGTACCAATGCAGTTACAACGACAGCCATGGGAATACCTACTATTGGCTTTGGGCCGGGTGAGTATAAATTGGCTCACATGGTCAATGAAAACTGTGAAGTCAATCAAATTGTTGATGCATGCCAATTCTATACAACTATGATTGATAAACTGGGATAAAGTTGCTTCACAGCGCATACAGGTCACATCGCCCATTGGAATAGTAAAACCTTTCGAAAGATCGCCATTCAGGAAATTTGGCGGTGTTGCCATTTTTCCTAAATGGTCGGATACAAGCCGGTGCTATTACCACCAGGCGTTGTGTCGGACTTTGATTCAAAGAAACCGGGACTATTAATAATCCTGGGTTTTTAAATCCAGGGGTTGGGAAAACCATAATAGACATAGTCCGCACAATTTCAGAATAGGTATCGGTCTATTTTCTCAAATATAATTTAATAGAAATTTTGTTCATGTGAAAGAGCTGGCAGTAAAATACAAGCCCATGGCTGAAGAACCAGGATAACCTCTTTTTTTGGGATTCTGGAAATAGAAAATGCAATATGGTATAATTTTTTATTTTCAGAGCAATTTTTTAAAATCAAATAGTTTTATAAATAAGGAAGTCTATTATGAATTGGATGCTATTGGTTGCCGGAATAACATCAGCTCTTACAACAATTGGACATTTTCTGGTGGGAACCAAAATGTTTCTTGTACCCATGCTGGAATCAGATTTTGAATTGGTGCCAAAAAAAGGGATGCATTGTGTGTTTCATTATGTTTCCGTCTATTTAATACTATCAGCCGCCTTTCTGCTTTTAGCAGGTTTTGGTGTGGACATGGGGTCTGATAACACTCTTTTAATTAGATTCATTGCAGTCAATTACACAGGGTTTGCCATTTGGCAGATCGTAATTGCTGCAAAATCCGGTATCTCAAATGTTATCACCAAATTGTTTCAATGGGTATTTTTTGTCATTATTGCTGTGTGTTCTTTTTGGGGGACTATTTAGGGTCGGAAACTTCAGATTGCCTTTAATTGACAACCGCAAGATAAAAATCATAGATAAGATGGGAAGGTTGGTATGGAAAAACTGGCAGTTATTTCAGACATTCACAGCAACCTTGAAGCATTAACATCTGTATTGAATGACATATCCGAACAATCAATACAAAACATTGTTTCACTGGGTGATAATATCGGGTATGGCCCTGATCCTGAAGACGTTCTTTTGAAGCTGAAATCCTATTTAGTTACATCAATACGCGGCAATCACGAATTCGCCATCCTCAACGAGAGCTATAAAAGGTTATTTAATCTAAATGCCATCACGGCCCTAGATATCAACCGCAAAAAATTATCAAACAGCTCAATACAATACATTTCTTCATTGGATTCAAGCCTGGAATTGTATGGGGCGTTATTTATCCATGGCATCTCTTCAAATTTAATTGATGGATATATCTTTAACCTATCTGATGCCCAGCTGATCAAACGCGCTAAAATGATTCACGCACGCATTGTCTTTGTCGGGCATACGCATCTGCTGAAAATCTATGAATTTGATAATAAGGGCCTTAAAAAGAAAGAATTCACCCAAAGGATTTCTCTGTTAGATGACAAACAATACATCATCAATGCTGGCAGTGTGGGGCAGCCAAGACACGGAGTCCATGAAGCCACCTATGTCATCTGGGATATTCAAAAGAGCACTGTTGAGCCAAGATTTGTAACATACAATTATCATCATACTGCCATGAAAATCAAACAGGCCGGATTACCCCGGATTTATGCGGATATTCTTTAGCCCAGATATTTCATAAATTTTTTTATGTAAAAATTTTCGATTCAAATATATAGCCCTGAAGCAACAAAATTAACATTTTTCCATATTCACGTTGATAATATTTGCGTCAAGCTAAGCCCGGTGTTTCGGGAAAGGAGGAAATAAACTTTTTGAAATTTATTATTGTTATCCAATGGCTGTAAGTACCACTTGATCAACGCTAAGTCTGCATATCAATAGGAAGGTCTGAGGGCAAGCCCGGTAACGGGAATCCTGAGCCGGACTGGATCAAGGATACAGGCTCTGTATTGAAC
>JAQICW010000653.1 GCA_027858355.1 Desulfobacula sp. | reverse complement strand
TCAGATATCACGCTTGTTCCGTTTGTCAGAATACTCGGCCTGTCACCGCTTTTGTTCAGATATGAAAAATTTTTAAAAATATCTCTATTTAAAAATAGGTTCTCCAATGCCACAGATATGAATATGGTCAACTTTTGATGTCAAATAGTCAATTTGCTGCTTCACTTCCTCAAAAGTAAGAAAAAAAGGCTTGGCCAATTTGAGCCCGTTCTCTCCGTGATATCCACAGTATCGACAGCTTAAATTGCACCGTCCCTCAATATTTATGGTTGCCCAGCGAGGCGGGTAACTGACCCTGATTTTTTTACCTCTTTCAGCCTGCCATCGCTGGTCATTGTTGTTTAGTGATTTTTCTGACATTCACAAACCTTTCTGTAATTCTATTATTTGCTCTACATTTATGAGAACCATCTCACAGGATAAAATTCCGTGAGCCGTGAGCCGTTAGCTTATAAACTTTTCAGGAGAGACCTTCCGAAATTCAACAATAGAATAATTAAGACTTTGGGGAATACCCGGAATAACATGCTTAAAAATAACGATCAAAACCTGTCCCTGCTCAATCACTTCAAATCCGTACCCACATTCGATCCCGAGCTCTTGCAGCATCGGCTTCCATGGAAAAAATTGCTGACGAACAACAGCCAAGCCATCCATTGCAAGGAGGTATAAACCGGTAAGATCACAGACATAAACCAAATTTTTCCGACATTTGACTGACACCGGTTGTTTTAACCCGCCTAAAATAGTAAAAGTGTCTCCTGACGGACTGACCCACACCAACTCACCAAAATCCCTTCTGCCGGAGAAAGTTAAAAGAACCACTGCTCCTTCGCGGAAACCGCATCCTCTTTTCATCAATGGTAAATGCATGAGATTTATTTCTAAAATGAGATGCAATGAATTATCACAAAAAACAACTCGCTTTGCAAAAACGTCTGTGAATACGACACCATTGTCAGTTGTATCAACATAGGTTGAACCAGCTTCAAGCCTCAATCCCTCAATCGGATGGGTCGAGGTCAGATTAATTCTTTTGTCAATGATATACACTGTCTTTGCATCAGCAGACAATGCCAGGAACCCAGTTTTATAATGAGTTACGGAAGAAAAAGCTCCATGCAGGCTCAACCCTTTCGGCCCATCAATGAAGTCAATGGAAATCAATTTTTGACCTGTCTGATCCAAACAGAAAAGTTTTCCATTATCCATTAATTGAAGGTCCCTTATGAAACACGGTTGGTGATCTGTATCAGGCTGGTATTGATTCACCCGCTCCAACAGAATTGATATACTTCCGGCATCTCTCGAAGATGTTGTTACAGAGGACCGGGAGCACAAGTCAAAGTGCATGCGTTTCATCATGCTGTTTTCTTGTTGTCCATTCATTAAGCAATGGTGGATCATGTTTTTTGCAGCCAACTTGCCGGGATGTTGATCAATGAAACCCGAATTCCGGCCAACCAGTTTAATGTATCCACTTTTTTTCATCTGTAGCGACTCTTGTTTTGAAATATCTGTTCATTTGCAAGGGCTCTCAACATATCCAATTTTGTCAGAATGATTGAACTTTGCCCTTTTTTTAAAAAAAATCCCAGGAACTCACTGCCATTGCAGACAGAATCCTGGGCAGCCTGCGAACGCGTCCCGATATACAGACTTAAGTCTTTTTCAAAGATGGGTGGAAAATGCTGGCGGCCTGTAATCCGCACCCCGGATTTCAAAGACTGGGTGTCTGCGTTCCATAAAATACCATCCGGATCAAAATGGCGTTCAGAACTGAACTGTCCATCAATACAATTTTCTTCTATTGAATATACAAAGCCTTTTGTTTTTTTTATTGGAATTCTAAATTCAACCGTTCCGTTTTCAATGGGGAAGCTCACCCCATGTCTGGAGACAATTCCGCTAGAGGTAATTGGCGCAATCTGAAGCACACCGCTGATTTGCCTGGCAATCAAAAGAACGTTACCCTTCTTTCCGGCATAAAGATATGTTGGCATGGGCTCTGCTCCGGCTGACTCAGATACCATTCCAATGATTTTTTTTGATATTTTTTCCCCAATCCAAAGGATACGCGCCGTCCGATTGTCTTCCCTGAACCAGCATACGGTACTGCTACAATTATGTTTGATTCCCAAAGGCAGCAAATTACCGCCCGTTGTGGATTCATAAATGGAACAATCCTTTTTAAAACCCGGTGCAATCTCCCAAGGAAACAAAAAAGACCTTGAAACCGCAGAAAGGGCCAAACCTGTGATATCCTGGAAACGGCCTACTTCTTTAGGGGTGTCAAACAAATGAATCAATCCTGTTTCCGACACATTGTAATGCATCCGCAGCTGGGAAGGATTATTCTCAGATACACAAACAGAGAACAGGGGAATGTCCGGTATCGCTACAAATTGACTGATGGCATTGTTTATGACATCTGCATCCAAAGTTATATTACGGAAATTAACAACTAAAACGGGTTTGTCGGTTTGTATACACCCCCCAAGCAATGCATCTAATAAAGGGTTCTTTTTTAATTCTCCTATAGAATCCTGAATCACAATATCTATATTGGAATAATCACGAGCCAAATTGGCAATTTTAAAGGAGTTCGTTGCAACAACGCAGCAAGAAATACCACGAACATGAGCCGTTTCTTTAAAAATACGCTTAACCCGTTCACAAAGGGGGGGCTCTTCCCAATTAAGACTATCATTGGATAAAAATATTGGAATAAAAAGAATCATAACTCAAAATCAAACAAATTATTTTTGATTATATAATCAGCAAGGAGCAAATCATCCCAATCATCAATATCCAAACTTTCAATCTCATCGGTAAGGATGTGAGCATATAGTTTTGTCGCTTCAGGAAATAGGTTCCAACCGGAAAAATATCCGCTTCCCCTATGGTATACCTTGTTTAAAGTTGTATTGCCATGGTCTAAAAGAAGCGCCATCCGCCCTTGGGATTCATACCAATACCCTCTTTCTTCAGGCATAATTTTAGTAAAGGTATTCACATTGGCATAGCCATTACATAGCAAATGAACAAGGTTGCTAACCGTTGATAATTTTCGAAAAGGATGGGTCGGGTACATTACGACCTGTGCAAGAGGGGCATACCCCTCCTCCGAATAAAGATAATTACGGATAAAGAGCAGTGCGTCTTGAATTTCAGACGTATCGGATGCCAGATCGGTCGGACGAAGAACCGGAACCTCTGCACCAAAACCCATCGCAACTTCAGCGATTTCTTCATCATCAGTCGAAACAAAGACCCTGTCTATATTCGGTACGTTAAGTGCGACTTCAATAGAATATGCGATCAAAGGCTTGCCGGCAATATCCTGAATATTTTTTCTCGGAATTCCTTTGGACCCCCCCCTAGCAGGTATAATCGCCAGGACGTCTCTGCCTACAGGTTTTAATCGGTTTTTCTCGGATTGAACCATAACCGGATCATCAATTTCCATTTTTTTCTTATCTATTTCTCCGGAAAACTAAATACCTGATAGGTGTTGTTTTCATATATTTTAACGGCACGGTTCAACCGGTGAATCAGACCGGCGTCCTCATAATTCTGCCGGTATGAACGGGCGAGAATAAACGTATCTGCACCTAATTCTTCATGAGCCGTATCAAACTCCAGGTTAAACATAAACCGGTTATAGTAGTAGCGGAACATGGTGTTCAGGCCTTCTTGGGGCGAATGCAAGTGAAAATAAAAAGAAAACGGTTTATCCGTATTTACATCAATGGATGCAGACAGATGAATCGGAGTGGTGACGATTCTTTTTTCATCCGAAAGTGTATTCATAAACTGAAGGAGGGTTTCAAAATCCTCATCCTTTTTAAAATGAAATTTGGATAGGATTGCAGCCCTGCCAGCAAAAGTAATATTAAAAAATATGATAAAGATATTGACCATCAGCAACACCCACAAATTTCCTTGAGACCCTGTTTCCAACATTCGCTGAATAATCAGCAGATAGATAAACGGCAAGGCAGCCTCTGTATATCTTTCAGCTTCCCCAAAAACAATCCAGGGCCGAAACGATGTAATGACGGCAATCGCAAATGATGAGAAAATTACGTACATGCCATAGGTATTCAAACCTGGAGCCACTAAGAACGTGCTCCCGGGGAGAAGCATTGCCATCAGGACAAAAACGGCCGGAATGGAATAAAGCATTATAAAAAAAGGAACATGGGTAAACAACAACCAGAAACAAAAATCCGTTTTGTCCTTCAGCATTCGGGGAAGTTTTAAAAGCAGTTTCCATTGGCCCCTGTATACCGTGGTAAGCTGCAGTGACATTGTATTATGCCTGATCGCTTTAACATACCATTTGGCATGGCTAAATCTAGTCCTTAAATAACCTCTTACATCGGTACCCGGAATCATTAAAGTTACAAAAATACCGACAATAACAATACCTATCGGCATAATATCTAAGGACACCAGGGACAATACTGCACTGATAAAAACAAGCTGCTGTAAACCGAATTTTGAAGAAAACATTATCAAAACAATCAGGCAAAAAAGAACCGGTAACAATAGAAAGCCGGATATTCCAGAAGAGATATATATGGCAAGACAGATAAAATATGAAACAATTAACAGGTTGCCCAGTGTGCGGCTCCCAAGCCCCAGAAGGCGTGCAGACAAAGGATGTAATAAAGGTGTTGTGGAATAGAGTAATGCGCCGACACATGGTATGGAAAGCGGAAACCCGTCAATCATCGCACTTCCAGGCAGATATATATGGAAAAAACAATAGACCACGACAGCAGCCGCACCATCGTAAAACAAATTACTCAAAACCCCAGCAAGAATCCGACGATTTTCCGGCAGTTTAGAATAAAAATAATAAGGGATTGGCGGGTTTCCGATATCTCCCTCAAACAGACCATGTTTGATAGCCAACCCACCGAACTTCATACCTTTTTCATAAAGTCTGACAAACCATAAATGGGCATAGTAATCCGTATTCTGCAAAGAGAGGAACGGCAATCTTGTTATCAGGGAGAATAAAATAATGACAATAATTTCAACTAACATAAACGCTCCAAAGCGGATCAAAACGATCGAGATCCTCTTTTACGGGAATACAATTTTTAATTACGATATGGCCTGAGAACTCAAAATATCTACTGCATTACATAGACAAAAGGTGAGATGGTCTTTTTTCCCGGCGGATTTATGGTTGTTAGAATTTTTTTGCAAAGGAGGGCATCATAATTTAATCCTAAATAAAGTCCGACAAATATCAGAGTCTTATCATTAAAGCACTCTTCAATTAAACCAGATAGATGTATACACTCGGCTTCAAAAAGATCTGGATAATTTTTCTTTTGGTCTGAAAGGTCCTGCAACTCAGGCCCAACAAGGCTCAACTCCAACAATTTCTTGTAATTGATATTGTCCGTTTTCCTAACTTCCTCAAGCCCGGAGTTTACCAACGTCACTAATTCTTCTGGCAAATATTTAGAAAATTCTTCCATATTCAGCTCATCTTTTCTTTTTTTATGTGCTCACTGTAAATACCTGTCAATAAAAAAACGAGTGTAAAGAGAGGCAATTTTACTGTCACCCAATGGAGTCGTATGGACAGTATCGACAAATAAATGCTCATCACCGTCATAGCGTTTAAAAAATTGGTGCAGATTGACCAGATCTATAGTTTCAGGGATATCAACCATTGTCTCAAAGTTCTCATACAGACTTGTTACATCTGTTGTGACACGCTGTGCCTGTCGACCGCGTTTTTCGAGGTATCTTTTTTCTTCAAATGACAAAGACATCTTGCTCATGACAAAGGGTTGCATCCCCCATATAAACTTTCCACCGAAGGATTCAACGACGGTTTGAAATTGCCGCTTCCGGCTTATATAGGCTTTTATTACATTGGGTAACAAATTTTTAACCTCAGCCTCAAGCAGAGGGGAAACCTCAGGAATAGCGGATTGATACAAAATTTTAGGCCATCTTTCCAACTGATAATGATAGGTTATGTCATGCTGGTTTAAAAGATGTGGATCTGTAACAAGGCCGTGGATAAAATCATTATATCCATCATGCCCGATTACATAATCCGGGTTCAAATTATTGCAGAAAAGCAGATAGGATTGCATTTCATTTAGCACAACATGGCCTGCCAGGCCGAAATTCAGAACTGTGAATCTGATATCCTTATCATTGTCTTCACAAAATCGGTTCAGTTTTATTTCCAAAAGAGCTGAAAACATTTCATCATAAAGACAACGGTAACTCCAGGCTGCTGATCCGCCAAAAACGGCAATGACCTTTTCATTACTGGGCCGGTTGCACAAGTCTTTATATCCGCCTTTGATGCGATGCCCAAATTCGTTGATAGGCCCCCAGCCTAAAGTCCTGGTTATATGGCCATAAGGGAAAAAAATAAATTCATCCCCAACCTTTTTAGATGCCAAACGATTGAAAACATGTGTTTCCTGATGCGGATAGATAGAGGTGTCAATATCTTTTGCCCTCCCCTCACCATCAAGGGATTTAACTCTCCCCGCAGTGACCTGATCTTCAATACAATAAAGTTCTCCCCTAAAACCGAAAGAAAGGCTGTGGATATAACCAGAGCCCCCCCTCATAAACACGAGTACATCATGGCTGTCGGCAAACGTTTTTCTATAATAAACATCGGGTACGACGCCGATTATTTCAAGAAGCGTTTTATGGGTCATCCAATATGCTTCAGATGCTGCAACCGTAAGGGTTTCCATCTCCGAAAAATGTTCCTTAACATTCTGGATTCCCCTCTTTACCTGAGACACAATGTCACTGAAATTTTCATAATAAAAAAACCGCAGTTCTTTTAACGTAAAATGGTGAACATTATGACCAAAAAAGAAAGTTTCACCCCCTGTGTCAACACCATCGCTGCAATCAAAAACAGCATCATAATTTCCAGATGCTATTTCCCGGATATCCCGGATTTGCTTATTGGTCGAGTCTTTGTCAAAATATTCCACCTGAATTGAGCCAAGATGTGTGCCAAGTATTTTTAGAGCAACGGCATTGAATGGAAAAACCGCGAGTTTTTTGATTTTGTTTTCCTTTGCCCATGCCCCGAAAACAAGGTTAAAATCAATGGAATCAAGTTTGATATCCAGCGGGGGTAGTATCAGACCTATTTGCATGTGATTTTGTCCTTATGTATAAAAAAACGGCCAAGCACCAGATAATCCAAACCACTGTTATAGAATGTTTTTAATGCATCCCACGGTGTGTTTACTATAGGCTCGCCCCTCAAGTTAAAAGAGGTATTCAATACAAGCGGAATACCGGTCTGTTTTTCAAAAGCACTGATCAAATCATAGTAAAGAGGTGAAACATCCCGACTTACAGTCTGTATCCTTGACGTACCATCGATATGGGTAACAGCAGGTATGACACTTGTTTTATCTGCCTTTACCCTTGCTATTGCCAACATAAAATGCTCAGGGTCCCATGCATGCTCAATAACCGGAATCTCAAAAAAACGGTCGGCTTTATCAGCCAGGACACTCGGCGCAAAGGGGCGGAATGGTTCCCGGAATTTGATTTTTTCATTTACTTTTTTCTGCATATCCTTAATGCAGGGATTGGCAATAATGCTTCGATTCCCCAATGCTCTGGGCCCCCATTCAAATGCGCCCTGGTACCACCCGACAACGTCCCCTTGAGCAAGTTTGTCCACTGTCAATTTCAGAAGTTCGACTTCTGATTTAATATATCGATAAGACACAATATTATGTTCTGTCAGAACCTCCTGAATTTCATGATTCGTATATGATTTTCCAAGGAAAACATCTGCCATTGCCCTATCTCTCGGGTGGTCGCAAATCGAATGGGAATAAAAAAGAGCCGCCCCAACAGCACTGCCGGAATCACCCGCAGCGGGCTGTATGAACAGCTCGCCGGGAATTGTATCTTTTACGATCCTGTTGGCAAGGGAGTTAAGTGCAACCCCTCCGGCCATTACAACATCACCAACCCCTGTTTGTTTTATTGCAGAATTTACCAGGTGGGAGATGATTTCTTCTGTGACCAGTTGCAAACTTGCTGCCACATCAGCATAATACCTGTTCTGTCTTTGAAAATCATCAGCAGGAGGATTGCGGGGATCTCCGATATCAAACAAAGTCTCAGGCGGCCTTGGCGGACCAAACAAAAAAATCAGGTTTTCATTGTATGGCAAATCCTCAGGGCATAAAAAATTAAAGTATTGCTGATCAATTTCAAATCCACCGTCAGGCAATAAATTTACAAGTGCTCTAAACTTGTCTTGATATACAGGAGTTCCAAACCCGCTCATTCCCATGACCTTATACTCCCCGCTGTTCACCTTGAACCCCAGAAACGCTGTAAATGCACTGTAAAACAACCCCAATGAATTCGGTAATGAAACCGAAGATATCTTTTTAATGCGTTTTCCTTCTCCCAGAGATATCGTCATTGTTTCATGCTCTCCGACCCCGTCTATTGTCACAATCGTACTTCTGTCAAAAGGAGAACAATAAAATGCCGACGCAGCATGTGCCTGATGATGGAGCACACAATGTACTTTATCTAAAGAACAACCCAATTCTTCTTGAATTTTACGTTTTACGTCAAACTTATTCTCAGCCACCCATGAACTAAGTGTTTCGTAAAAATAGGTTTTGCTCTCAGGTAAGGTCTTCATTGCAGAACGCAAAATACGATCAAATTTCAGCAGGGGGTTTTCATAGTAAACAACCGCATCAACCTGCTCAATGGTAATCCCGGCAGTTTCAATACAAAAAGAAATTGCACTGCGGGGAAAGGCGGAGTCATGCTTAATACGAGAAAACCGTTCTTCCATGGCTGCACTGATGACTTTACCATTGGAAATTAAGGCGGCTGCAGCATCATGATAATCAAATGAAAGGCCTAATATGTTCGGGTTGTTATTCATCTTCATCTTCATTTTATTATATTTTCTGAAAAATTATCCTGAAGGGTTTCCAAACTATCCATCCATTGACTCTCTTCATCACGTGGGAAATGAAACTCTAACCACTCTGTATCGATTTCCGTTTTTCTATTTCCGATATTCATATTTTGAAACTGCCGGTCACCTTTGAGACGTTCCTTAACGTAATTCCCAACTATATTCGGATAGAAAAACTCAATCTCATCCACGGCTGTACCGCAGGGAACACAATCACTGCAAAATTTGCAACCGCCGAAAAAGGATTTGTCATTGTCTAAAACAGCTTGCCTGAATTTTACAAATTTTTGCCCATTCCATAATTTTGAAAAAGGACTTTCTTTTATATTTCCAACTACATAATCATCATCAGCGTCAATGGCACAGGCGACAACATTGCCGTCCCAATGTATCAGGGACTGGGACCATAGACATCTTGACCCTATCCTGTGTTTGTGGTCATTTTTTTGCCAATGTACCTCCTCTTCATAGCCGATATCATTAAACATGTCTCTGTAATTACTGGCCCGTGCATGGTAAATACGATGATAGGGAAGTTTATCGAACAGCCAATGGACAAAAGGAGCCTGGTGGCGATTGCGGTCAACCACTGCAAATCGTCCAACCAGTTCTATATTATAATTACCCACCTCCTTGTAAATATGCAAAAACCGGATGATATTTTTAAACGCCAAAGAAAAACGATCTTTGCGATGAATGCTCTGGTATGTTTTAGGATCATATCCGTGGATATTCAATTCAAATATGTCTATGTCAGTTTCCAGCAACCTTCGCGACGCCTTCTCATCTAGAAGAGTTGCATTGGTGGCCATCATGGTCCGGAGAGATTTACTTTTTGCATAGTCAATCATATCCGCCAGTCTTGGATGGATAAATGACTCACCCTGTCCGATAAGGCCTAACAAAAAGTGATCCTTTAGCGTAACAAACTGTGCCAGATCATCAATAACTGACTTATACACCTCAAAGTCCATTAACCCTTTTTTTCTTGTTTTCATGATATTTCTCGGACACCAGACACAAGATAGCGTACAATGGTTTGTCGGTTCAATGTACATAATCATTGGTGGATTTAGCGCCTTGACTGTTCTATTGACACTGTATAGCTGTTTCAATTCGTACAACGTCAGGGCAATATTGTCTTTAATCTTCATTTTTCCTTCGCATTTCCTTAATCAAGTTGAAAACCGTCATTTTTAACCTTTCCAAAGGCACTAAAGCTCGTTGTGCTGACCAATCTATCATTGTACTTTTATTCAAACCCTACTGAATCCAGATAGGCTTCCAGCCGGGATGTGCATTTCCTTCTGACGGAATTGAAAATCAAATAGGGCAGTTTCTCCTTAGATACAGTATCTTCAGCCTCTGTAACTTCAATCCCTCCGTCACCTGTTAATATGACCACTGAGCCATTCTTATTGCGGGTGACCACTTTTCCCTCAATACGACCAATATAGTTCGAGTAATCATGCCTGGGAACCACTCGCCAAATTTTTATTTTACGGCCCTGATAGTAAGTAAAGGCACCCGGATAAGGGACAGATTGCCCTCGAATAAAATTGAATACCTCACGGGTCGATTGTGACCAGTCGATCTGACCATCGGCCGGGCCGCGATGACAAGTGAATGATGCTTGGCTTTCATCCTGCGGAATAAATTTAATGTCATTCCTGATAAGGCAATCAAACAATTTTCCGTAAATGGTCAAGTGATGTTGGTAGACTTCATCCAAAATTTCTCCAACATGCTGATGATTATCAAGAGTGATATGAACCTCAAGCAGTTTCCCTTTCCCATCAGCAATTAATGGTCCGGAGTCAACACCTTCATCGAGACGCAGCATTCTCATTGTATACCGTTTCTCGCCATTGATGATATACCAGTTCAAACCCGCCCACCCCCTGTAAGCTGGAACGGCAGACCCATGCAACCCTATGTACCCGTAGGGTATGTTAGAAAAAAAAGAGGCATTAACCATTGACCGCCAGATACCTCCGCCGATGATCACATCCGGTTTTATCTTATGGGTTAACGCAATTATTTCAGTGGATATATTATCAGAAATTGTATAGGCGATCGTCCTTGTTTCTGCCAGCTGAGCCAGTTGTTCACTATACGTGTATTCTTCGGGATTCCCCCTCATAAACACCGCGTATTCAACAGAGATATCACTTCTGGATTCAGTGATGAAATTAAACAGGTTGAGCGCCCGTTTGGTACCGCCAACAAAAATAATCTTAAGCATGATAGTTTAAAAAACCTCCAGGGAAGTCCATGCCGATTCCTGCTAAAATTGTCGAATTTATTGTTTTCTCGATTGATAAACCGGCGCATCGGGCTTTAGCAGCAATTTCTCCAACCTTTAACCCGGCGGCATTCAATTCCAGGACTGGTCTTATACCCAGATCAAACGCCTGATAGGACATATATCCATTGGGTAAAATTTTTTCAGGATAATAAAACACCCCGCTTTTTTCCAGGGCCTCAGCTTCAATATTTCCACAGAGATGTCCCCACCGCAAACCGGGATGGGCATTTCTAATTTGATGGAAATCAATGTATCCGTTTTTTCCGACCAAGCAATTATGATCATGATGTTCGGCACACACCACAGCATCTATATTTCTGATGTTCAGCAACTCTGATAGCTCAGTGTAACTGAAACAATCTTCCGGCCTCTCTTCTCCGGTGGTTGTAAACCAAATATAGTCAACCCCCAGACCGTCAAATGCCTTTGCAATACTTTCCCCTGTTTTATAGCCACCCAGGAGGGCAATCCGGTTGTTGTGCACCTCAATCCCCATCTGGAACAACAATTTCAAGGCAATCATCCCATTATACTGAAACATCTGCAACAGCTCGCTACTCTCATTGGTTCCGATCACAGGAATACGGTTTTTCTGGCATGCCATGAGGTCGAGATCCTGACTTCTGAATTCCCAGGTTTCCCACATCAGTGCAATCACAGCGGTCTTTCTCAATTCTTGAACAATTAATTTTGATATGGGACGGACAAAGCCGTTATTCAGAACGATATCTCCGTCATTCAGAACAGAGTTTGGAAACATTTTGCTATGGAATTCAACACCATCAGTGATATTCAATTTGGCCAGTATTTGTTTGATAAATGCTTTATTGGCCTCAAATTCACCGTATTTTGAGTCTCTTCCCACACAGTGCACCTTGGCTCCGGCAAGCCTTGCAAGAACCGGAGTAAACCCGTATCCCATACTGGCACATTCAGTTAAAACATTGAACCCTGATAATTCTAAATTAAATTTATCAATAAGGTCTCTACTCAGTTTCAGCCCTCTTTTCATATCATTTTCAAGATCAAAATGAGTCAAGACCGATCCTTCCGAAGTAATTTTTTCAAGATATTTTCAACCCCGAACCGGTCATTTTTGAATTCTGTTAGCCGCTTCCAATCTTTATAAAATGGTCTTGCGGCCTCATATTGCTCACTGTCCGACATATTTAAGGCTATATTAATCGGGTGGAAATTAAATACCCGTAAGCCTTTGTGGTGTTTTTCAGTTATCTTATCAATATTCAAAAGCTGAAAAAAATGAGAGAACTCTTTCATCATATACCCGTCATCGGCAAAAAAGATAGGGCACTCAATGAGACCATTTACATGGTAAAAGGGTTCAATGGTATCAACGCCTGTCATCATATAATTGCTCAAAAATCGAATCCCAGCATCCCTAAATGTGCCCAGCATCCTTCCGCTGGTTGTTAACGAATGACTTCTTAATATTTCAGCGTCGGGAACTATTTTTTTTAGATTCCGGATTGTTTCGACAACCCCTGTAGCACGCCCCTGGTTTTCCACTAGCGGATTGAAATTGGGATGGATGCCAAGTTGGATGTTTTTATTGAGGCGAAACCGCTCAAGCAGCCTTGTTTCATGCGTCACCAGGAATATAACCGGCACATTTGCATCTTCCACCAAATCAGTAACATATTCAATCATCTCATCACATGCCCAGTCAATGTCAAAGGTCAGGATTTTTTTGCCCTCCCAGGTTGCTTGATCTTCAACTCTGATATCATTGAACTTTATAAAGCTTGATTTCCTATGGTTACTCATCAACTTTGACGGCCAGGCCGAACCCCTCTTTCCCAAATTCGTTTCCACTATAAAGCATCATTGTCCTGCCTTTGTGGACAAAAACATTGGGATAGGCCATTCCCTGCGAATCCCAACCATGGTCAGAGAAATCAATGCCAGCTTCTTTATCCTTGCGCTGCCAGTTCCTGCCATCTGGAGACTGTGCAAACCCAATCCGGTATCTACCCTTGGAAACAGATGAATACCACATATTGTAGTCGCCTTGATTGTACACAACCGAAGGATTGGAAATATTGGTCTCCCTTCCCTGAAGCGGAATACAAACAGTCCCATCCCTGTTCCAGTGAATACCATCTTCAGAACTGGCATATTTAATATCATAATAAGACGTAACACCCTGGGATGTGCATTCCCATCTGAAGCCTGACAAGTACCACATTTGCCAGCGTCCATCTTTTTTCATAACTTCCGGAGTTGAAACAATCCAGGGATCAAATTCACTTCGGGACATCACCGGTGCGTTAAACAGGCGCTGAAATGATTTACCGTTATCGTTGCTTTGAGCCATACCGATGGACATGTAGAACAAAGGAGACTGCCCGTTATGCCTTCCCGCATAGTACATCAGAAGTTTGTTTTCATGTTTTACAATAGAGCCTGGGTAGACACCGTTATCATCGAAAAAGCCTAATGGGCCTGGTCCTAATATATAGTTTTCAGACAGAGTTAAAATATTTTGGGGATCTTTAATATCCAGCTCAAGTGAACTGATATAGACATGGTTCTCTGAATCCCGGCTTGAAAAATAAATACGGTATTTATCGTTACCTATTGGAAAAGCTATAGGGGTGGCTGTATGACTGTACAGCCACTTTTTTTGGCCTTCAGCCTTAAATATACGCCCGAGTTTTTTCCAATTATTCTTTTTCATATTTTACGCAAATCGTCCACTCGTAAAGTGGATAATCATGAAGAAGGCATACGCCCCCGGAAAAATTAGTTTTACAAAAATCAAAAAAATATAAAGGATCTCCATAGTAAAGGTGCGGCTCTTCCCAATCAACATAGGAACTCAAAAGATTAAAAGCAAAACCTTTTTTAGAACATTCGTACATCCTGAGAAGCTGATTCTCGATGAATTTTTTCCACTCTTTATTGCTATGCTCAAAACGGACATTAAATGTTCCTGACACAATAGAGTAATCAGCCTGCGTTTTCAGGGTTGACGTTAAAAACCACTGTGCTTTTTGGCATTCAATATTCCGCTTTGCCTCTGTAATCATTTTTTCGCTGATGTCATAACCAAAATACCTGGTCAACATTGCTGTTTTATTGGATTCCAGAAATGAAAAAAAAGCGCCATAACCGCATCCTAAATCGTTAACGGAAAAACCATCAGGCGCATCAGCGAATACCGTTGATAATTTTTCAAACCGAAGATTTTGTGTTTTCTGATCTTTCCACCCCACACTTCTGGGGTTTGCGCCGTATCGACCCAAACTTTCACTATATAGGCCTTCTATCTTTTCTAAATCCATGACCGTCACTGCCCTCTTCGCTTATAAACTGAGTGAATCAGTGTTTCGCAGATGCCGCGGGGTCCTCTCTGCCACATAAACACTTTTATCCGTTGTTGACTCCATCACAAGCGCTCCGGCACCAATCAGATTAAACCGGCCGATCGTAACTGCGTCCCGTACTGTGGCATTAACCCCTATAAAACTATTGTCGCCAATAACGCATTTCCCTGATATCACCACATGTGATGAAATAAAACAATTTCTGCCGATGCTTGAATGATGCCCGATGTGGTTGCCGCTCCATAAAACCGTATTATCACCAATTTCAACAAACGGTTGAATTGTATTATCCTCCAGAATGACCACATTCTCACCAATTTGATTACTTTTCCATATATGAACATCTGGATGAATATAACTGGCAAATCGGTATCCTTTGTCCTTAGCGTTCAAATACAGTCGCTGTCGAATCCTATTCATATTTCTATATCCGACAGAAACCAATATTTTAAACTGATCCGGCGGAAACGTCTGCTCGACCCCATCAAAGTCAATTATGGGTAACCCGCAAAACCGCTCATCTTTAATATAATCGGCCTCGGTGGTAAATCCAGCAATATGAAACCGCGAATCCTGATTAAGGTATTCAAAAAAAACTTCTGCCTGGGACCCATTACCCAGAATAATTATATTTTCAACACTCACTGTATTTCCAATGCTTTATTCTTTTATATAATTACGAGTCAGTCAATTCACGGAAAGGCACAACATAAAAATTTGGAAAGGCGTTTAAAAGGCGATCTTTTGAAAATGTTAAGACCTCTTTTTGATATAATTTAGTAAAATAATAATAATTTAAATCAACCGCCCCCCATCTTTTCTTAAATTCATAGACACCTTTTTGTGAAGACCATGTACCTCCCCAGTTCCAATATCGAAATCCCATTGCAACGGCATCTTTCATAGCATCATAAATAGTAAGACATAATGGCTGAAACGTTCTGTACTCTTCTACAATTGCCGGGGTATAGTATTCCACGGTTTTGTTATAATAAAACAGCAGCAAGCCCGCAGCTCTCTCTCCTTTATACCATGCGGTGTATAACCTGTAATTGTCTGACATATAGCGATGGACTTGCTCAAAGAAAGATAATTCTTTGGGTATTCCACCTATTTTTTCAATATTCCTTTTATGGATTTCCCATAAAAAAGTCAAACCATCCAAAGAATTATCTACACGAACTTTAATCCCTGATTTTAAAGCCTTTCGGATATTTCTTCGACGCATGCCCGCGAATGCATCCATTAGAGTGACCGGTCTTTCTCCCGTTCCCTCAGGAAGCATTGAAAGCTGTCCAATCCGATAATCCGTAAATGTGTAGTCAAAGTTCAATTTGTACCAGTCTAAATCTGTCTCAAGAGGTGAGGTGATCAGTGTAAAGGAAGCACACTCGTTTTGTTCCACAATTTTTTGCCCCTTATCAATCAGCATGCGCCTTATGATTTTTTTTTTCTCATTGGAGCAATTGGCATCAAGCAGCACACTCCCATTACTCCCGTAAAATGGTAAAGAGTTGGCAACATTTCCATCGTGCAAACTTCTTTTTATAAAAATCGGTAAAACACCTAAAACGCCCCGACCATTTTCACAGGCCAAAAGATAATAACTCGGACACTTCAACAACTTAGAGAGAAGAGCTTTATATGCAGGCGAAAAATACACCAGACTGCATTCCTGATCATTCAAGAATTTTTGATAAAGGTCAATATTTGATCTATTTAATAATTCAATATACAAAATAATTCATTTCTCCTGATAAATTTGCAACTTCATCAAATTTGAAAAGAAAGATCCATACATTTCTATAAAAATGTCTTACACCAAAGGTTAAAGTATAATAAAGACCATATAAAGAGACGCCTGTTTTGCCTTCCTTCCATATGCTCCGAAACAAGTTTTTTAATGGTAGAAGCATCAAGATAGTTATAAAGAACAGCATCTTTATCCATCAATACATCGTTTACCTGTTTGATACTATCCCCTTTGAACCAGGACAAATCAGGTGCTGAAAATCCTTGTTTCACACCATTTGCAATATTTTCCGGAACGTAATTAGCCATAACTTTTCGCAAAATTAGCTTTCCATCCCTGGTTTTAGAAAAATATTTTTTCATTTTTGCCGGTTCATTTTCATTGATCCGGGCTACTTCACCAAGGTTCCCTAATTTCAAACTCACCGGAACCTGCATCGCAAAATCCACAAGATCATTGTCCAAAAACGGGACCCTGCTTTCCAGTCCGTGGGCCATGGACAATTTGTCCTTCATTATAAGTAGTCCGTGTAAAAATGTTTTGGCTTCGAAGTATAACGAGTTGTTAATAAAATCATTAGGCGTACACGGTGTCTTTCGATTCTTAAATACGCCTCGAAAAATATCTCGCGTCCAGACATCCTTTACATCCGGCCATACGGGAGCAAATGCATCTTGAATGACCTGATTAGGAATGAGACGCTGCCAGAATAAATAATACTTATCAATATAATCTTCAAAGTCATTGCAGACTGCCGCGCGATAGTACCGCCATGGATAACCGCCAAATAATTCGTCTCCACCGGTTCCTCCCAACACGACTTTCACAAATTTTGATGCCAGTTGAGCAACATAATAATTGGGATAGCTTTGACCGACCCTTGGTTCCTCCAAATGGTATACAAGCCTTGGAAGGCACCGATTCATATCACCCGCTTTAAGAACCATTTGATAATGCTCCGTCTGGAACAAGTAAGACATGTGCTCCGCCTTTTCGCGTTCATCAAAAGCCAATTCCAATCCAGAGGCAGAATGCATGTCAAAACCACAGGTAAATGTTTTCATATTGGGCAATCTATCTGCTGCCAAGGCTGTAATGGAACCGGAGTCAACTCCACCTGAAAGATATGTGCCCAATTCCACATCGCTGACCAACTGTCTCCTGACTGCCCTTTTAAATAAAAAGTCCAGTTCTTCTTTGTATTCGCCTTCGGAAAGCAGACACTCAGGATCACGAAAATCAAAATCCCAATATTGAACCGGAGAAATGGATCGGGTTTGTCCCTGTGTAACCACTACAGTGCTGCCGGCTGGAAAAATATGAATTCCTTTAAGCAATGTTCTGTCTGTGAAAATATTCTGAAAGGTAAAGTACTCAAGCAATGCCTCTAAATCGACCTCTCGTTTTATGGAAGGATGTTTTAAAATGGCTTTTTGCTCGGATGCAAATAATAGCACATTACCATTCATTGAATAGTATAGGGGTTTGATGCCATATCGATCTCTGCCTAAGAGAAGTTTTTTCGAAACTCTATCCCAAAACCCAAAGGCAAACATTCCATTGAAACGCGGCACGGCATCAACACCCCACTGAATAAGTGCGGAAAGGAGTACTTCTGTATCACCTGTTGACCTGAACGAGTGCCCCAACCCTTCTAACTCTTTACGTATTTCGGGAAAGTTGTATATTTCTCCGTTATAGGTCAGAACAAAGCGTCCATTGTTTGAAACCATAGGCTGATGAGCCTCATTGGTCAAATCGACGACGGCCAATCGAGTATGTCCAAACCCTACTGAATTATGGACCCAAATTCCCTCTCCGTCCGGTCCTCTGTGACTCAGAGTGGAAGTCATTTTATTTATCAACTCCGGATCTACTTTTTGATGATCCAGGTTCAGACAACCGACAATACCGCACATAAACTTAATCCGTTTCCTTTTTATTTTCTCGCAGTTTCTTACCTGCTAAAAATATTGACAATACGTCACACTTGATTTAGAAGAAATGAACTTTCTTGATTTATATCCTGACGAAACCTTTTATCCAGATCACCATTGATTTCGGCAATTGATTCCCTGGTCCATTCGTAAGCATTTTCCAACAAATTCCGGTAATTACCGTGGCCGTATCCCAATTTTGCGCCCACACTAAGGGCATGGTATCCTAATGAGGTGCCGCCTTTTTCAACGGCAAGAAGCAATCCGGTGCATTCCTCCCACATGGACCAATGCCCACCGAACCAGTTAATACACTCTGCAATCCATTCTAGTGTGTCCGTATGAAACCGATTCGCCACAAGTCGAATCAGAAATAACAGATCATCAAAACGGCCTTCACTCATGAGAGGATAAAATCCGGCTATAAGATCATGTCGGAAAAGGCTCTTGGGGTAGCTGAGTTGAACAAGGTGTTCTTTCCAGATTTTAATGGGCTTATTGTGAAGCCCCGATAGGGTTTGGCAGGCTCGCTGACCATGGAAGGAAATAATTCCTTTTCCGGGATCCAAAAGTTGATCTTTTTCGTCGATCAACGGCTTGAGATAACGACTTTTTGCATTTTCACCTATAGCCTTACCATAGTACTTCTTGGCATCATTATTCAGCCTACAAATATCAAACAAAAGTCCCTTATGAAAGGACGAACAAGGAGGCAACTGCCCTATCATGCTAATCACCTGATAATCTGCGATTACCTGGTGAATTGTGTGATGAAAATTTGCCTCAAGCTCTATTTTACTCCGGTTGTATTGTTGCCAATTTGCTTTGGCTTCAGGAGTCAGATCCAGGCCCTGATTCAACTTTAATACAAGATGATTTAAATCACGGGTCCTTGCCACAAAACCGTTGCGCCTGTCCTTGATCCAGTATTCTACAGTGGATGATTCATTTATGACCAGAATACCTCCAACTGCCATTGATTCAAGTACAGTTGCCGGATTATGGTCATTTGAATGGAGGGAAATCACCAGGTCTGCCTGCTGGTAATAGAGAGACAATGTTGCCTGATCATGGATTGGATTCACAAAGCGGATTTTATCGAAAATTCCGTCTCGTCTGATAATACGTTCCAAATAGCGTGTTTCCGGAGGAATGGCATGACCCGTTAAAATACACTTTATCTTATCACTATCCTTTAGAAGAGGTAGGGCCTGAAGAAGGAGGTCTGTATTTGCCGGTAAACTTGGCGTTCTGGGGCTGAAAATTACTTTTTCATCAGGCTTGATTCCCAAATTCATCCTTAATTCATTTATTTTTTCCTCATCCCTATCCATAGAGAATCGGCCAAGATCGACCCCCCAGGAATGCCAGAAACCTCTGGAGGCAGGAAATCCTTTGCTAAGCCATCTATCCAGGACAACCTTGGAAGAAAACGAAACAGCCTCTGATAGTCCTCCTGATAACAATTCATCCAGAATCACCTTATGGTATAAGGGAGAAACAGAATCCCTGCTGTGGACAAAATCCCAAATCGACGTAAGCTTTGGTAAGGTTCTAACAAAAAAACCCAATGCCGCCGGGAAATGGGTCGAGTGGATGTGGAGAAGTGTCACATTCAGGTCGGCCATTTTTCTTTCAAGCCAATCGATGAGTTCAAGGGGGGATGATTCGGTTAGTGGGGGGATGATTTCAACACGAAAAGGAAGTTGTTTATTCTGAAAATGCGCAGGCACGTGATCAGTAAAAACCACTGTAGGGACACCCCTCATAGCCAGTTCAGAAGCCCGGCGTTCAAGGTGAGATGACGCTAACCAGCCGATATGAGCCACCCGAAGTACACTCATGGATTCATTCCCCGTAACCTTTTTCCAAGCTCTGTAACGACCTGCTCCTGAGTTTGTTGACTCATCCCTGAATACAGCGGCAATGCCAGGCAGTGTTTAAACGCAAAACGACTTCCGCCCAAATTGCCATGCCATCCGCATTTTTTGCTCTTTTTAAACGCCGGATGCATATGCAGACTAAATGTACCGATTTGTACCTCAATTCCCCTTTCTCTCATGGCCATCATCACCTTATCCCGATTTTCAATACAGATGCAAAATGTCTGATATGAATGGATACCGGAACGTGTGGTTTCGGGAATTTGCACATTAAGGTCACCCGGGAGCATCTCCAAATACCTTATAGAGACCTTCTGCCTATGGTTGAGCAAGGCCTCAACGTCTTCCATTTGAGCAAGGCCGATGGCTGCGTTAACATCGCTCATCTTGTAATTGGTACCTATTCGTTCAAAACAGACCTCCTGTCGGGGTCCGGCCTTGCCCATGCCAAAATATTTATAGGATTCAATCCAGTCTGCCCACTTGGGGTTGTCCGTTGTAATCAGCCCGCCTTCACCTGTGGTGATGAACTTTCTGGGATGGAGGCTGAATACAGTGATATCAGCTAATTTACCTGTTTTTATTCCCCGAAACTCGGAACCAAGAGAACAGGCAGCATCCTCAACCATATATAAATTATATTTTTTCTTGATCTCATTTAACCGGTCCCAATCCAGGGGATTTCCAAACAGGGAAACAGGTATCACGGCTTTAGTCGCATTGGTAATTGCCTCCTCAAGCACGTCGTAATTGATCAGCATGGTATGGGGGTCTACATCCACAAGTACCGGGATGGCCCCAAGAATGCTGACAACAGCTGCAGTTGCAGGATAGGTGTAGTCCGGCACTATCACCTCATCCCCGGACTTGATGCCAATGGCACGAAGAGCGAGTTCAAGCCCAGTTGTGCAGGATGTGGTTGCAATGCAATGGTTAGCACCAACATACCGGCCCACCACGGATTCAAACTCCCGGGTCACGGGCCCCTGTGTAAGATGCCCGCTGTCCAGCACCTCCAGAACCTTTTGTTTGACCTTCTGGTTTATATAGGGTTTTATCAAAGGAATCTGAAACATAGAATTCATCCGACCACCTCATCATCACTCTCGTGAAGTTCTCCGATTACTTTGTTCTGATACCCCGAAGGGACCCAATGGTCACAGGCTTGACACGGCTCTTCCCTGGAAAAAGACAGGGAGTTGTGACGATGTCTAAATTCATTATAAATAGGGTTATTCCAGATCTCTTTTAAACTTTTTTCTACGGTATTTCCAAGGGGATCAGCCCTGTTCCAGTCATGGTTACAGCTTGCAACCACGCCGTCCCAGTAGACCACCATTTCCGTGAATGGTTTCCTGCACACCTGTCTTGTAGACAACTCCCCATTCCCAAGACTTCCGAATTTACCGTTTTGCGTATGCTGGGGATAGATTCGGATCCTGTTAACCTTATTCTTCCAGTACTTTATAAATCCTTGTTTTTCTTCAGATGAAAACCCCGTATCAACAGCAGACACCTGCACCATAGTGTGGGTATTCTGTTTTTGTTTTTTTTGGCGGATAAAGGTTTCAATGCCTTCCAATACCTTGGACAAGCGTCCGCCCCTTCTCATTTTTCTATATTGGTCGTTATCAATTCTATCCACACTAAATGAGATGAAATCAATATCAATATCAATCAGGGCAGCACCTGTTTCCGGTGTGAGAAGTGACCCATTGGTTGCCAATTGAATTTCCATATTTTTATTTTTGGCATATGAAAGCAGCTCTATAAACTGTGGATGAAGCACAGACTCACCCCGAAAAAAAGGAACCAATATTCTGGCACCATTGTCTGCCATTTCATCAATAAGCCTTTTAAACAGGGAGCAATCCATATCCCCTAAAGGATAAGTCATATGCTGCCTGGGACACATGGTACAGGACAAGTTGCATCGATTTGTCAGTTCCAGTGTAATCCGATCCGGGAATATTTTTTTATCCACTCTCTTATCCTGAAATAATAATGATTCTGGTTTACAAGGTATTATAAAAGCCAATCAGATAATTGACGATCTTTTTTTCAGACCAATGGGTCTCCATAAATAAACGGCTTTCTCGGCCTGTTTCTTCACGTAAGTCCTTGTCTTTTATGAGCCGGGTCAAGCTTTTGCTTAGCTCTTCTGCGTTTCTGACAATGATCCACGGCAGGTGGTCTACTCCTATTTTTTTTTTTATCCACCCTCTGTTCCATTCATCAAGACCGGCAATGGTAGTTACCCCCATTGATAAGGATTCCAGAGAAGATACCCCAAAATATCCCTGCATATGGTCAAAATTGATATCTGCTTTTTGTTTGATTCTTAAACAGTCAAGATGGGGGGTAAAGTCAATTATTTTCAATAGGATGTTTTCATATGTTTTTTTCAGTCCCTTTACGATTTCAATAAATGCTTCTGTGTTTTTCAAATCTTTTCTTGTGGGGGACTGACAAATTAAAATTTTTTCTGAAACTTTCTTTACCTTAGGTCTATAAAGCACATGGTCAATGGGTACAATGTTGGGAAGCCATTCTGCGTTTGGCAGCAAATGAAGCAGATCCGGCGTACTGACAATAACTTTTCTATTCAGTTTTTCATATTTATCTCTGAAGAATGCCGGATTTGACCTGAATTCCGGATGACCATGGTGATGATGGACCAAAGCCTTACCGTTTATGTAATCTTTTATTTTCAAATGACCCAAGGTGAGATTCTCGTCACTGAGCATATGGAAATGGATGATATCCGAATCGATTAAAAGTTGTTCTATCTCTTCAAAATGGCCCTGTTCCATATCAGGGATATGTATATCGGTTTGATAATCAAACCCGTATCTTTCCTGGCTTGTAATCACCCGGCATCCGTGAGCCGTATACTGATTGACGGCATTGGAAAAAGCGATGGCCATTCCGGCAGGATCATTCTCTGTTATCATCAGAATTTGCATAGCTCCGCCCTTTCGGTTACATACCATCCCTGTATAACCTTCGTCTTTCTAATGCAAAAACCATTCACAGACTGAATGGTTAATACCCCGAAGGATATTAAAACTTGTACCGGACCAACCTGTCCAATGCAGTAAAGAACCCCTGTCCATTATTTAAATGGCCCTGCCAGACCTCAGGCACCCATGAATCACGGTAATCTGACAGCAACGGCATTATCCTATCAAAATCGATATCTCCCTCATGGATCTGCATACCCTCTCCGTCCACGCCATAGGCATCCCCCATATGAATATGACGAATGTAGGGTTTAATCGTTTGGATAAACTTGCAAAGATCAATTTCCTTGGCGTTGCAATAAAGGGCGGCATGGGAGGTGTCAAACACAATATTAATACCGGTTTCCCGACAAAAATCTGCTATTTCATCGGCATCCATGAAATAATTGCCTTTCCAGGCACCACCAAAATACCAGGGATAGGGCGGCAGGTTCTCTAACAACAGATCTGTCCCCTGGGTGTCTATTTCTTCCAGGGAAGTCAGGAGTGCGGCTTTTAACTTATTCTTATCCAGCTTGGCATTCAGGCTCATGGCACCAGGGTGTGCGATGATTTTAGGCGTTCCGGTAAAATGAGCGCCTATTTCAGCCGCCCGTTTTGTGGTTTCATTGACCAGATCCACAGAGGCTTTCCGGATTTCTTCAGAATCGCTGCACAGGTCCATCAACTTCCCATCCATATATTCAGCGACATGAACCACAAGGGACTGGCGATATTGTTTTTCAAGAGTAAATGATTGTTTGAGATCATTTTCAGCCATATGGATTTCTATCACCTCGGGATCAAAGGCAATCATTTCATGAAAATCCGAAAACCGGGTGATAAGCCCCCACTTACTTTTAAAATCAATCCGTTGAGTGGATTCCAATTTAGCCGGCAAGATCACAAAATCACTTTCAAGAAACATTTCACCCTGCCCAATATCCCGTTTTATCCGGGTTCCGACAAGATCATCCATATGGGTCGGCGACAGGCCTTTTCCCGGCCCTTTTACTTCAATCATCTCTTTTTTAACTGCCGTGCCCTTTAATAAATTCTCTTTGGCAATAAGGCTTTTACCAAAGACCTCACGGTTTAACACTTCCACTCTTAGCAGGAACCGGTCTTCTTTGGCCATGGCAAGATCGGCAATACGGATATCCCTGACCATTCGTTTAAATTCAAAGGGTTCCAGGCTGATCTTGTGATCCGGCCCTTCCATCTTTTTATCCAGGGTAATGTGTTTTTCAATAATGGATGCCCCCATGGAGGCTGCCACCAAGGGAATTGTGATGCCGATATCATGGCCTGAATATCCCACAGGAACTTCATACTGTTTCAGCCAGTTGATCATTTTAAGATTCACGTCCCTGGGCCATACCGGATAGGCACTGCGGCAGTGAAGAACTGCAAATTCGGCATTGCTTTCTTTTAAAAATTTGATGGTCTTTGCGATCTCATCTCGATAGGACATCCCTGTGGAGACAATCATGGGGAAACCTTTCGCTGCCACATGGGACAAGAGATCAATATTATTGAGATCTGCCGATGCAATTTTAAAGGCATGGATTTTCAATGTCTCAAGGAAATCCGCACTGATTTTATCAAAAGGTGTGCAAAGAAAATCAAGCCCTTTTTCCAGGGCGTACGCTTTTAATTGGACCACATTATCTTGGGATAACTCAATTTTTTTAAGAATGGGGATCATGTACTGGAAATGTTGTTCATATTTTTCCGGATAATCCAGTATCTCCTGGGGATAAAGGCTTGGGAGATGTCGCTTTTGAAATTTTACGGCATCAACACCGGCATCTTTGGCTGCATCAATCAGGCTTTTTGCAATGGTCACATCTCCGTTATGGTTGATGCCGATCTCCGCAATAATATAGGTGGATTTTTGTTCACCAATGGCTCGTTGATTGATATGGATTATCCCTGTCATCTTTCCCCTTCCACAGCCGCCTGCCAGTATCTGAAGAGATCCCTCAAGGTTTCCCGGAAGGCAATTTCCGGATGCCATCCGGTCAGGAAGCAAAACTTGGTATTGTCACATACCATATGGGGGATATCCGAAGGCCTCATTCGATCCGGGTTCTGTTGAATTTTGACATTGGTTTTTGAAATATCAAGAAGCAGGTTTAAAACATCCTTAAGCTTCCGGGATTTACCGGAACCGATATTATACACTTCCCCGGAAGCACCGAGCTCAAGCGCAAGTTGATACGCCTTTACAACATCCCTGAAATCGGTAAAATCACGGAGGGCATCAAGATTTCCAACCATGAGAACAGGTTCTCGTTTATTTGCTTTTATCCAGGCGATCTGCTTTGCAAAATTGGAAAGTGCGAAGGCAGAGCTCTGTCGCGGGCCGGTCAAATTAAACACACGAACCCGGACAATATCCATGCCATAGCTTTGATGATACTGATAGGCGAGGGCATCCTGACCGACTTTGCTGACACCGTAGGGACTTAAAGGTTTGAACCCGGTATCCTCTGTAACCGGCAAATCATGTTCAGAGACCAGACCGTATGCCTCCGAACTTCCGGTAACAAGGATGCGGGTGTTCATCTTGTATTTTCGTACCGCCTCAAAAACATTGAGCTGACAGGTGATATTATTGATGATGGTCTGATCAGGATTTTCCCAACTGTTTGCTACACTTGTCTCTGCTGCAAGATGATAGATTTGATCCGGTTTTACCTCATTTACCACAGAAGCAACGGCATCTTTTTCACGCAGGTCGCACTCGTATAAAACCAGATCTTTTTCAACATCTGCAAGAAAGTCACGGCTGTCCCGGGGGCGAAGGATGCCATGGACCTCAACGTTCGAGCCGGCCAGGAGGTATTCTGCAAGGTGGCTTCCGGTCATCCCTGTTATGCCGGTAATAAGAATCCTCATGGCTTAAAACCTGGAAATCACTTTTATCTGTATGCTTTTGTCCACATTCCCCTCCAAGGAAGACAGAATCTCGTTCTGCCTGGCAAAGGAAGTAACAATCAAGGCATCCGGCCTGATTTCATTAATCCTGGAAGGCGACTGGATCATTGACCCAAAAAATAATTTTCCTGTTTTATTCGAATCATTATCCACAACGCCTGTCAACACAAGTTCTGTCTTTTGAATGGCAGAATAAACGATTTCTGCCGTATCTGAAGCACCGTATAAAACCACTGTACGAATACCTTCCATGTAGCTTTCAGCCAATATCTCAACGATTTCCCTACGTACAGCAGCGTAGAATTGAACGATCTCGGCAGAAAACCCAAAAAAACTTTGGGACAGACAATCTCTTCCCTTTGGGGTTAAATGGTAAGTCATTGAACGGTTGGATGTCCCTGAGACAATGAGGAAGCCATCTTTTATCAATTCTTTAATATAATTATTCACCATGGAACTGCTCAGGCAAGTTTTTTCACCCAGTTGTTTCTGGCTGATGTCGGGACCTTTATTGATGCACAAGAGCAGGGAAAATCGCCGGTATTGCTTGCTTGGCTCCAGGTATTGGGATTTGTAGGGTTCGACCATTGCATTCTGCCTTTTTCTATTAACCATTCAGTGACTGAACGATAGCAATAGAAAAATTCAATGTCAACTCAAATATCACGGTTTTTCAAATCTCCCAAAGCAAGCATCAACAATCTTGATCCATTGAGGCGATTATCTGATCAATCTGCGCCTTTGTAACCCATTCGTCATTGGTTTTTGAATTATATTCAAATCCCTCCGGTACGTTTCCAAAATTGGTCTCATCGATCTGACTCCTAAAAAAACTATTGTCCGGTTTGATCAGGAAGAAGTCTGGACATCCCAGGGTATTTCTGGCCTCATCCTGGCTAATTAATGTTTCATGAATTTTTTCTCCCTGGCGGATGCCCACAATTTTTGTTTTGCATTCCGGAGCAATGAATTTGGCCAAATCCATGATGTTTAAAGATGGAAGTTTGGGAATAAAAGTCTCGCCACCGGTCATAAGCTTCAGGCTATTGAGTACAAAATCCACGCTCTGGGAGAGTGAGAGCCAGAACCGAGTCATATCCGGATGGGTAATGGGCAAAACTCCTTCCTGCCTTTTTTTTAAGAAAAAGGGTATCACACTGCCCCGACTGCCCATGACATTGCCATAGCGCACCACAGCGTACATACATTTTTTACGGCCCACAAATGCATTTGCTGCGATAAACAATTTTTCAGCACACAATTTGGTAGCCCCGTATAAATTAACAGGATTCACAGCCTTATCCGTACTCAGGGCAATTACCTTTTCCACCCCGCAGTCGGCTGCCACATTGACCACATTCTCAGACCCGATAATATTGGTTTTGATGGATTCCGTGGGGTTGTATTCACTTGCAGGTACCTGCTTCATGGCTGCGGCATGGATAATGTAATCCACATCCTGAAAAGCCCATTTCAAACGCTCCTTATCCCTTACATCTCCCAGGAAAAAACGTATGGGATAGATTTCCTGAGAAAACTTGCGAGCCATATCAAACTGCTTGAATTCATCCCGACTGAACACAATAATTTTTTTAGGTTGATGCCTGGTCAAAATCGTTTCAACACATTTTTTCCCAAACGACCCGGTTCCGCCTGTAATTAATACAACCTTATTTTTGAGCATGCACCTGTCTTTCCATTTCAAAAGGGTTATTTTTTTTCAAGTATGTCACATTAACAAAATGATGCAATATCTATTCCGCAATCTCCTGTTGTCGATATTCAATAAAATTATTCAGATAGGCATGACAATTGCTTAAATAAATGCTCATTGATAATAGTATTATATTATACTATTATCCAACAACAATTTAGAGATGACTCTAAATATAAAATAAGGATTAAGCAAAGGTTCCTATGCAGCTTAAACAAAAAAAGATACTCGTCACAGGAGCTGATGGATTTATTGGATCACACCTGACTGAAAAACTTGTAGAAAAAGGATATAAGGTCAAGGCATTTGTCCTTTACAATTCCTTCAATTCCTGGGGATGGCTGGATCATTCTTCCCAAAAAATAAAAAAAAATGTGGAAATTTTTGCCGGGGACATCCGGGACCCCTTTGGTGTTGACCAGGCAGTTTCAGACTGTGATGTAATTTTTCATCTTGCTGCCTTGATTGCTATTCCCTATTCTTACCATTCTCCTGCCACCTATGTGGACACCAACATCAGCGGCACCCTTAACATAATGCAGGCTGCAAGAAAACATGGCATTGAAAAAGTGGTGCATACCTCAACCAGCGAGGTTTATGGAACGGCACAATTTGTACCCATCACCGAAGATCACCCCCTGTCCGGACAATCACCCTATTCAGCCTCAAAAATCGGTGCTGACCAGATTGCCTGGTCATTTTTTACATCCTTTGATTTACCTGTCACAACCATCAGGCCTTTTAATACATACGGCCCCAGACAATCTCTTCGGGCAGTGATACCTACATTAATCACCCAGATTGCCTCAAAAAAAGAAACAATTAAGCTGGGCGCATTGACCCCAACCCGGGATTTTAATTTTATAGATGACATAACTGATGCCTTTATCAAAATAGCAGAATCTGACAATTCAGTTGGAAAAACAATGAATGCCGGGAGTAATTTTGAGATTTCAATTGAAGAAACAGCCCAACTAATAGCAAAGCTTATGGATAAAAAAATTGAAATCCAATCGGATGAACAAAGGCTTCGGCCTGAAAAAAGTGAAGTTAATCGGTTGTGGGCAGATAATACCAAAATAAAAAAATATACCAATTGGCAACCTGAATACAGTGGGATCAAAGGATTTAAAAAAGGACTTATACACTGTATTGACTGGTATACAAATCCGGAAAACCTTTGTTTTTTCAAGGCAGATATTTATAATATCTGACTGTTGTTTATTCAGCGGGCAATAATTAAGGTATTCCATTGATGGAGCATGAATTTTATAATTATGAATATACTTGCTGTGGGCGCACATTATGATGATATCGAACTTGGATGCGGCGGAACCTTGATCAATCACGTCAAAAATGGCGATAATGTCATTATGCTTGTCATCTCTGATTCAGGGTACAATGATCCAGCAGGCAGGGTTATAAGGGCCAGCCAAACTGCGAAAAGAGAGGGCAAGACAAGTGCAAAAATAATTGGAGCCGAACTTATCCAGCTGAATTATAAAACTTTTTTTATTCCCTTTGATGAAACACTTACTGCTGATATCACAGATATTATCAACAAAAACCATATCGACACCATTTACTCCCACTGGACAGGTGATATCCACAGAGACCACCAGAACACTGCAAAAAGTGTAATGATGGCAGCAAGGCATGCCAAAAGACTCATGATGTACCAGAGCAATTGGTATGATTCTGACAAGAAATTCAATCCTTGTGTATATTCTGATATTTCCAGGGTTATTCAACAGAAACTCAAAGCAGTCAAAGCACACCAGTCTGAAATTGACAGAACCGATTCAGTATGGATTGAGTATCTGATAAACAAGCACAAAATCGATGGTTTGAAAATTGGTGTTGAATATGCTGAAAGCTTTGAACCGGTAAAATACTTATTATAATAGAAACCCTATGGCAGCAAATAGCGGTTGGGTTTTCCAAAAGCTTTGTCGGTAAAACCTTGAAACTCAGTACTTGTCTTTGATAAAGTATGTGTTCGTAAATAATTTCTTTGACGTCGTAACTGATTTATTTCCTGGCTCGGACCGAAACCAGGGTTGTTCTTCCATCTTTTAATACAGCTTGGTCCTTTTCAGGGCTGATTTGTTTTATTCCTCTACCAGGCTTTGCTGCTTTACACTTAAGGGATGGCTCTTCCCCCATGGCTTTAAAAAGCTGGCGCCAATCATACACTTTTGTGTAATGAACTCCTGCTACCTTGGCCACATCTCTCACATTTGTTTTTTCAGCACTTTTTAAAACAGCAATCTTCTCCTTTTGGGTAAAATTCTTCTTACTCATGGCACTTTCTCCTCTTTTAAAATTTAGGAAAAAGTATTACCTGATTATTGATGATTTTGTGCGACTTCTTACTATTACAGACAGGTAATATATATGGTCACCCTAAAGATGGCATGTTTCTTGAATATGTTTAATTATGTTTTTAAAAAGTCCAATATAATTGTTGGTAATTTAAGTATCCAATGTAAAATTCCGATTATAACTTTCAATAATCTGGAATAAATATTGGAAGGAGAAATATTATGGTATCTTGGGAATCTGTTCTAATACTGCCTGATACAAAACTAATTGATGCTATAAAAATAATTGACAACAACAACCCCATATTAATCGCATTGGTAGTCAACCATGAGCGTCAACTTCTTGGCACGGTCACGGATGGAGATATAAGACGTGGAATCCTGAACAATACGTCTATGGATGAGCCTGTAAAGCATATAATGAACCCAACACCTGTCACCTTATCAATCAATTCCTCTAAAACGGAATTCAACCATATTGTCAACCGGAACAAATTATGTAGAATTATTCCGATTCTGGATGAAAAATCCAGGGTTACTGGTATAAAAAAATGCAACGGGTTCTTTGAAAATAGAATTTCCAATCCTGTTTTAATTATGGCTGGCGGATTGGGGACTAGATTGAGGCCTCTGACAGACAACTGCCCGAAACCTTTGCTAACGGTTGGAAACAAACCAATCCTTGAAATTATTTTAGATAATTTTATTGATAATGGATTTTACAATTTCTATATATCGATAAATTATAAAGGCGAAATGATAGAAGAATATTTTGGAGACGGGTCTGCCTATAATATCTCCATAACCTATATTAAAGAAGAAAAGCAGCTTGGCACGGCAGGTGCTTTGAGTCTCTTGGAATCGACCCCTGATAAACCCATTATTGTTATGAACGGAGATCTTCTTACAAAAGTCAACTTTCAGCAACTTTTAGATTTTCACAATTCAAACCAGGTCCCTGCAACTCTTTGTGTAAGAGAGTATGATTTTCAGATTCCTTTTGGTGTTGCCCAAGTGGACAATTATAGACTAACAGCCTTGAAAGAAAAACCAACCAATAAAATGTTTGTAAATGCCGGCATCTATGTACTCAATCCTGAAATCTTAGGAATGATCCCCAAAGATAATTTCTACAATATGACAGATCTATTCTCTATTCTTCTTGAGAAAGAAGAAAAGCCCGCTGTCTTTCCTGTCAGGGAATATTGGCTGGACATTGGCCGGATCAGCGAATATAAAAAAGCTGATGAAGTATACGCAACTCTATTTGATGCATGATTATCCCACAAAGAATAAAAAATATATGGCTTTATTTACCCCCCCTGAAACCAAAAGGTACCAGTGTAAAAACATGACCATAGGAATTATTATACAGGCCAGAATGGGGTCTCAAAGGCTGCCCGGAAAAATAATAAAAAAAATCGGACATCACAGCATATTGGAACATATTATAAGAAGGCTTAAAAGACTTACCCATAAAGCCCGAACCATAATCGCCACTTCCTTGGAGTCCCAAGACAATATTGTTGAGCGCTTTTGCAGAGCAAATAATATCCATTGTTTTCGGGGGGACCATGAGAATGTACTCAAACGTTATTATGATTGTGCACTGAAAAACAAATTTGAAAATATTGTAAGGCTTACAGGAGATAATCCTTTTTTTGATATTGAAGAAATCGACCGATTGATTGATCTACATCTTAATTCAAATTCTGATCTTTCCCATTCTTATTCTGTGCTACCCATGGGAGTTGGTGCAGAAGTGTTCACTTTTAATGCCCTTGAAAAAAGCATCTTAAATACAAAAGACCCTTACCATCTGGAGCATGTTGACGAGTATATCCTGCAAAATCCACAATTATTTAAAATTTCCATATTAGATGTTCAGGAATCAAAAAATAGACCCGATCTTATGCTCACCGTGGATACTCAAAAAGATTATCAAAAAGCTTGTTTTATTGTGGAACAATCAAAAAATACTTACATCACTACCCAAATTGCAATCAACCTTGCCATTGAATATGAAACGATTACAGGAATATGATGAAAGTCAAAACCGCTGTTATTCATCAACCTGATTTTTTTCATGCCTGGAATTTTTCCACAGTCTTCTTTATTATGATGTTTTTGTTGTCCTTGACACTTGCCCGTTTAACATTTTTGCACTTCATATACTCATGGATCTTTTTAATATAAAAGAAATCAGGGAGATATTAAGACGCATTTAAAATATATTTTCTTTAAACCAAAGGTTGAACAAAATTCAGGGAACTGAAAAAAATGAAAGATAAGATGCTAGCACTACCGGAAACCATCTTGCTGGAATCTACCAATCACTGTAATTTAAGGTGTGAAATGTGTCCGCAAGGCCATGATATGATATTGACCAAGGGGTTTTTAAGTGTTGATCTATTTACTAAGACCATTGACGAAATAAAAGCTATTTACGGGTACAAACCTAAAATTGGAATGCATATGACAGGGGAACCTTTAATGCACAAACAATTCCCGGAAATGGTTAAATATGCAAATGATGCTGGTTTGTATACCATGATTCATACAAATGGATACTTGCTAAACAAAGAACTTGCCCATAAGCTTGTAAATGCAGGGATTTCTGAAATTACTTTCAGTTTTGAAGGTGAAGACCCGAAGAGATACTCGCAAATTAGAATCGGCAGTAAACACAGCCTTGTCAGTGAAAACATCAAATATTTCTTGAATATGAAGAAAAGCACACGTGTGATCATTGAAGTTTTAAAATTCCAAAATATTGATGATACAATAAACATTAAAGAATCATTTAAAAAACAATATCCAGGAGCTGAGTTTAACAGTTATTTTGCCAGCAACTGGCATGGCACCCTGAAAGATCCAGGACTGAATGAAAAGGAAATCCTCGTTAAGCATCCAGCCATCTGCCCATCCATGGTCAAGAACCTTATTGTATCCTGGGATGGAAAAATTCATCCCTGCGGTAAAGACTTTGATAACAGATTGATCATTGGAGACCTTAATCATGAGACCATAGTTGAGCATTGGAATGGAAAAAAACGAAAAGAACTTTTCGAAAAAATGAAACATGGTGAATACAAAGATCTGAAACTGTGTAGGGATTGTGGAGCACCCTATACTGTTAGAACCAAAGTAAGAACGATTGAAAACACAGAGGCATGATAACGTGATAAGATGGATAAAACAAATTGAGATTAAAGGGAAACATCAGGTTCTGAGAAATGGGTACTGAGATAGTTAGACAGCGAGTGCTCGACTCAAAAATCATAAAAAAGAAGGGCTTTGATACAAACCTTATTGAAGCCTATTTCATGGATAAATCATATTTTAAAATTGCTCAACAAATTGCATTGGAGAATTAAGGTGAAAAATATGGTGAAGAACATGCCAATTAACAAAGGCAATTTTACAAGTTTTGAAACAAAAGACCGTTTAGATCTCTTTGAAGAATATCGAGCTGAAGGTTGGAAAATAGAATATAAGGCATACAGGGAAAGTTGGAATCATGGGCCTCAAAGCTTAGAAGCACATAAATATCCTGTACAGGTTGATGTGGAAATATCAAATGGATGCAATTTGAGCTGCCCCATGTGTTTTAGGGGAAAAGCGGAGTTCAAGAAAAAATATAAAAATATTGATTTATTGATGAAGGAATCGCTTTTTAAGAAAATCATTGATGAAATCGGCGGTAAAGTACCTGCACTTCGATTGAGTTTACGTGGAGAATCTACACTGCACCCAAAACTTGCTGAATTTGTTAAGTATGCAAAGGATGCAGGAATCGGAGAAGTTTCATTCCTTACAAACGGCAGCAAGCTAACAGAAAAATACTTTGAAGAACTGGTAGGCGCAGGCGTGGACTGGATTACAATTTCAGTCGATGGCATCAATGAAACCTATGAAAGCATCAGAAGACCACTCAGGTTCCAAGAGACTCTTGATCGTATAAAGGGCTTAAATCGTGTAAAGAAGAGGCTGGGTATTCATAAACCAGTTATCAAAATACAATCTATTTGGCCAGCGATCAAAGGTGATCCAGAAAACTTCTATAACACGTTTGAACCATATGTGGACCTTATTTCATTCAACCCATTGATTGACTATTTAGCAAATGACTTAGAGGATCAAATTGTTTATATTGAGAACTTCACATGCCCTCAGCATTATCAAAGGTTGGTTATCGGATTTAACGGGAAAGCCATCATGTGCACCAATGATGATGAAAATACAGTAAATATTGGCGATGCCAATGAAATGAGCATCCATGAAATTTGGCATGGAGAAAAACTTGAAAAAATCCGAGCCGTACATTTGGTGAACAATGGATTTAAAACCATTCCAGTCTGCAAGGAATGCTTCCTTCCAAGAAAAACAAAAGCCAATGAAAAATCTGAAGTAAACGGTCGAACATTCCTGATTCATAATTATATCAATCGATCCCAAAACATTGGAGAATAAATGACTGGTATGATTAAGTTAATGTAAAATCTATATTTAAACAAATGCCTATTTTACCTCTTTGCAAGACCACAATATATCCTTTGAGTTGGGACCGCAGTTAAAAAGCAAATCAATACAGGATAAATTCGGTATAAATTCTCCGTGTAGCTGTGGATATACTGGATGATTAAATTTTTGCCATTCAACGGTTATACCCTCATCTGCAAACATCTCTTCATCCAGATAATCCCTGGCCCCGATTCCTGACAAATAATGTATACTACCAACAGCCTTTACCAAATTAATAACTCTTTGGTTCTTGTGTCCATCTACATTCAAATCGGAGGAAAAAACCTTATTTACCCTCAGCTCAAACAACTCGAAAAAAAACTCCAGAAACGCCATATTCATATCCATCATCCTGACAAAATCAGTCAAATAGATATCCCTGATTTTTGGAAAATATGTATTGAAATAAGGCGACTTGATATAGTTTTCTTTCAGAAGATTCAGGTTAGTTGTAGTCCAATCAGAATTTACAGCGAGGTTAACCTCATTAATATTCTGGCGCATCTTGCCCTTCATGACAGAGAGACTCAGCCATTTTGCACCGTATTTGGTTTTGATCTTATCACGATTATGCCATCCGCTTCCTTTTCTCAAAAATTGCACATCATCTAAAATGATAAAGATATCAGTAAAAAGGAGCCGATGAAAAAATCCGAGATAAGGTAAAAAATCAGGTTGATGGATACAAACACAATTCAATTCAATGTATCCTCCAAAATGTTTAAAATCCGCGTCAATCCTTGGTCATCCATGGTCTGTTTTCCGATTTCGGACATCCTGGCCCGCCGCCGTCTGTCATGCATCAAACAATTAACTGTTTCAGAAATCTGCGTCATGTCCAACTCTTTTTCCCAATCCAGGGAAACCGTTGTACCTGTTTTAGACCAGTAATCAATATTCCAAATCTCGTGAGGTTCTGCGGCAATAGAGATCGAGGGAATTCCCAAGGCAGCCAGTTCATAAAGCATCGTCCCCCCCCCACAGATAACCAGATCCGCCTTATAAAATTCTTTAAACAGACTGGGTACAAACCGAATAACTTCTATTCGGTGCCTTGCTGCTTTAACAGCTTGCTCCAAGCGGGACGTCACCTTGGTTCCTGGGCCAAGATTGACTTTCACATTTAAAGCCGCATCCACATCATTAATTGCTTCCAATGCTCTTTCCGTCACATAATGTGTATCCGTCCCTCCGAATACGAGCAATATATTTTCTATTTTATCGAGTATTTTCTTATCGCGATACACATATTGACTTATTTCAGGCTGCAAAATCATATATTGCGGTCCTTCAAACAGTCGTGTCCGAACCATATCGATTGTATATTTTCCCCAATGAAAGACCATGCCATTAATTACAACATCTGCCATTATCAACCCGGCACCAGTATCATCGAAATTAATTATTCCGGCCGGGGATAATCTCCGCAATGTTTCCATTGATTCAGAGGTTGTATCCAGCAAATCTTGAATAATAAGATCAGGCTGTTGCTCAGTTACGACCTCTTTTAAAACCCAATTGTATGAATCATTCCGAAAAACATAACAATTCAACCCAGTGGTTTCAAGAAGATTCTTTGCGGTTTCATTCTCCTGGGTCAAAAAGGCAACGTTGCTGCCTATTTCTTTCAATAGAAGGGATAGAGCTTTCATGCGATAGATATGTCCCAAGCCTATTGAATGGGAACCATCAACACGTATCAAAATATTTTTATTGACTAATTTTTGCAAATTCTATCCTGAACAAATCGTTGTATTATAGCAAAACTCCTCTAAAACTAATACTCACGGAATGGTTTTCCCGAAAGAAAATTTTCCTTACTCATCAATTCATACAAGCAAGTTCAGCCAATACCTCCCCATTATCAGACTGCAAGTTAGTTTAAAAATAATCATAGGCTTTGCCTGAAAAAGCGCGCTCCAGTTTTTCATTTAAATCAGGTGGGATAATTGCTTGTTCCAAATCATGAACCAAATCTTCATAATTGATTTTCCCTTTGGTGAATCCGGGAAAATTTTCTTGAAAATAATTAATTATATTTTTATATCTTTGCTCGGATATCCGTCGCTCTGATATGGAGGGATTTATTTTAATTTTTTGTTTTTCACCCAGCACATCCAGATTAAACCGGATATTCATAAACGTTTCCAACTGCCGGAAAAATTGGAACAAATTTGCTTGGATATCTTCATATTTTAGAACACAAACACGATCAATCCCAAACAATTTATTATAGGTTTCTATTGTTTCATTATAAAAAAAATGCGGAATATAAACAGATTTTCGTTTATAAAATACAAAGGGAGTTCTTCTCCAACTGATACAGTTTTCCAAAGGTAGAAAAAGCCCCTCTCTCATGAC
>JAQICW010000575.1 GCA_027858355.1 Desulfobacula sp. | reverse complement strand
AAGTCTTATCATGAATCCCCTGATGCTGGATAGAATAATTCCTAAAAGAAAGCAGATTCCAAAATAAGCAATATTTTGAAGTTTTGGTATGGTCCAGTTCCAGGAGGCAATTTTAAGATCAATTTTCAGCGCTGCCGTTGTCATGAAATAATCTAAATTCTGATAAACAAAGATCCCTATAAAACTCAGGACGATCAGCCACAAAATGTATTTAATTGTTTTCATTCATCCACTCCATATTTAATTTTTTATTGCCTGCCGTTAAGTTAATTAGTAATCATAGATTAATTTTTTTCTTTTTTCAATTCTTCTTTTTTTTAATAAAATCATCCTTATTTACCAGAGTCTGTGACCAAGCCAGGTATTCAGGCCAGCCGTGCTTTTGCGTAATATGTGGGATGGAAAATACTTCCAATAAATCGTTATTTACCCATTATGCCATAACTGGCATTTTGAGTAAATAGAGCAATAACGACAATAAGGAAAGTCTGACCCCGTATCTATAGAAAAACCGGATTAATCAGATTTATGTCAGGATTGGTTGAAAAAAGGGTCCAGGTTAAATGTTCTGGTAAAACCTTTTTAGAGATTTCAAAACAGGAAAAATGAAGATGGGGAGGTAATTGTGGGTTTTTATAAGTATCACACACCCTTGCAATGACATCTTTTTTTCGGATGACATAGCCAATTTTCAAACCATTTTCAGGGATGATATGGGCATATGCAAAGAGGATTCTTTTGCTGGAAGATATTGAGCTTTTATGTTCAACAACAATGGTCTGAGCCAGAAAATCATCACATATATTTAAAATAATTCCATCATCCATGGCCGGCACTTTAATGGAATCATCAAAGCAATGTATTTCTCCTGGATGTATTATGTAATAGGTGATGTCGATTCCTTCATGCACAGAATGCCGAAATTTAAAATCTCCCCACCAGTTATCCGTACTTGAAAAAAGCATCCCGCAATGAAACAGCCATAGAACTTTTTGGCCATTTTCCAGGCCAGACAGATCGTTGACTTGGGAAATAAGGGCAAGATAGTCAGAGAACCTGCTCATTACAGGGCTTTTAGAATTATTTTATGCCCCATAAGATTAATATCTGCGATAATGGCCTGGACCTCCATACTTTCTCCTAAAAGACCTTTTAAAAGAAAGGTGTCTTCTCCAACCGGACTTATTGCAGCCACATTTTCCATGATCAGTTTTTCATTATTGCCTTCTCTTAAATATACATTGGATTCACACATTTTTATTTTCCTTTATTTATCTGTCATTTATTATCATGTTTACCTTCAAAGTCGTATTTTTACAAGAATCAATAATCGCGCCACTGAAGTTTTTATTCATTGCACAATTGACAACCAATATGTTTTTAAAAAATTGATATCCTGCCTGTTCATGGATATGGCCGCATAAAACCATTAATGGCGGGTGTTTTTCAATGAATGTTTTTAACTGGAAGCTTCCTGCACTGAATTTGTTCCCCACTTTGTCACACACACTTCTGGGCGGTGGATGGACAACCAGGATTGTTTCCGGGGTGATACTATGTTTAAGTTTATTAAGGCGTTGAACCTCATTTAAGCAGATTTTTGAAAGAAATGGCATGGGAATAGTTCCGTTGAGCCCTAGAAACGAGGTATCCTGATAAGTCACAGGTGCATGGCTCAAAAGGGTGGTGTTTTTTTGGTACTTTAAAAGCCCTTCAACTCGTTTCAAATCAGAGTTTCCCCGGATACCCAAAATGGGGATGGTAATGTCCTTTAGATGTTCAAAGGTTTTCAAAGGGGAAAAATAATTACTTATATCACCGGCAATGACAAGAATATCAGGGGTGTTTCGTAAGATAACATCCTTAATTTTTGCAATCTTTTCGGTTTTCCCGTGAATATCAGCTACAGCATAAATCCTCATTTTTCTCCCTGATGCTTTATTCGGAATTTTAAAAAACCCTTGTAATTATCCTGGATTGATTATTGCCCTGTTTTAATCAGATTAACTTGACTATAATATTGTAGAATAATAAAAAAGGATACTATTTTTTTAAAGAGGAGTTGTACAATTTATGGATAAAATTGCATCATTAAAAAAACTGTTAGATCCTAAAAAAATAGCAGTGATAGGCGCATCAAAATCTAAAGATAAAGTCGGGGGCATTATTTTCAGGCGGCTTCTAGGTTCAAGAAGACGATTATTCCCTGTAAATCCTAAAGAGATAGCCATTGAAGGCCATAAGGTCATTCCGGATATCCAGTCCTTGCCGGATGATATTGATCTTGCCATAATAACTATTTCTGCAGAGGCAGCAGTAAAATCCGTGGAAATGTGTATTGAAAAAAAAATCCCCAATTATATTATTGTGGCCGGCGGATTTGGTGAAGTGGGTGCCCAGGGCAGAGACCTGGAAGAAAAATTAACAAGACTGGCAAAAGAGAATAATGTCAATATTCT
>JAQICW010000558.1 GCA_027858355.1 Desulfobacula sp. | reverse complement strand
CTGTGAAAATTGCTTTGTCATGGGGGGAATCCTATGCCTAAACTGGAAAAATAGTCAAGAAAAACGTTTCATGGGTCTATTCACCTTAAGGTAGGTTTTGTCAGCTCACTCCCCATATGCTGACAATCATGGGGTTCCTGGTCTATATTCCCGGGTCAAAACATCTCCATCTGCTGGCAGCAACTCCCAATGTCTTTTTAAAACCACTGGAGAGGGAAAAAACCATTGAGAAAACAGATATTGAAGATGAAGAAGCTGAAAGTTTTGGTCTTGGCAAAATTAATGAACTAAACTGGAAGGGTGTATTAAATCTTTATGCATGCACTGAATGCGGAAGATGTCAGGAACAATGCCCTGCTGATCATACAGGCAAACCTTTGTCACCAAAGGCCATTGTACACGATTTAAAAACAGAACTGTTCCAATATTCACAGGCAATTCTGGATAACAAAAAGGATGAGATCAAGCCCTTTGTAGGAGAAGCCTCCGGTATCACCTCAGATGTGCTGTGGTCCTGCACGACCTGCCGGGCCTGTGAAGATATCTGCCCTGTAAATATCCAGCACCTTGATTTTATTTTAGAGGCAAGAAAATATCAGGTCCTCATGGAGGCAAGTTTTCCTGCTGAAATGCAAGATACTTTTACAAATCTGGAAAACCAGGGAAATCCATGGGGATTTAGTTCTGATACCCGGAAAAACTGGTGTAAAGATATAAAAATTCCCTCTATCCAGGAAAATCCTGATGCTGATATTCTCTGGTTTGTTGGTTCTGCTGGTTCTTTTGATGACAGAGCTGTCCAAATATCAAAGGCACTTGCAGGGCTCCTTAAAACAGCTGGTGTCAATGTTGCCATTCTTGGAAATCAGGAGTGGGGAACAGGAGATACGGCCCGCCGTGCAGGGAATGAATATCTGGCTCAGATGATGATCATGCAGAACGTTGAGGAACTCAACACATGCAAACCCAAAAAGATACTCACCTCTTGCCCCCATACCTATAATATGCTAAAAAATGAATATCCACAGTTTGATGCTGATTATTCGGTTGTTCATCACTCTCAGTTCCTTTTGGACCTAATCCGACAAAAAATGTTGGTAATTAAAGGTAAAGATCTGGGTTCAATTACCTATCATGATTCATGTTATCTTGGGCGGTGGAATGGTATTTTTGATGCACCCAGGGATCTTATTGCTCAGATAAACATGGGGCAGCGGCCCGTAGAAATGCAGCGCTCAAGAGACAAGGGTTTTTGCTGTGGTGCTGGTGGTGCAAGAATGTTTATGGAAGAAACACTTGGTACCTATATCAATGTTGACCGTGCAAAGGAAATTGAAAAAAGTGGTGTTGATATTGTTGCATCGGCATGTCCTTATTGCATTACCATGCTTCAGGACGGTCTTAAGGAATGCAGCAGTGATATCCGGGTCCTAGATATAGCAGAGCTTTTGTACCAACAGGTGACAAACGATCCTGAATAATAAACAAAGGGGGTATCCACTTCGTTCTATTTGTAAACACAAAACATCTGTTGTTGCTGGGACGATGTTTCAAGGGACAAGGAAACCGCTTAGGCTCTGGTTTCAAGCGATTTGCTATATAACAAGTCAAAAATTTGGTGGAAGTGCTTTAGGGCTCAAGCATGTTCTTGGTTTGAATAGTTATCAAACAGCCTGGAGTTGGCTTCATAAAATGCGCCGCGCTATGGTTCGGCCAGATAGAAGGCCTCTTACTGGTAATGTTGAAGTTGACGAAACTCTTATAGGTGGCAAGACACAAGGTGGTAAGCGCGGATGTAAAGGCCAGTGAAATGGATACCCCCTATAAACAAAAATAAATATAGAAAGGAGCGGCATGAAAATTATAAGAGTCGATATGACAACCGGAACAATTACCAGTGAAAAGATGGAACCTGCATTCACCGGAATGGGAGGACGCGGGCTGACATCTTTTTTTATTAACAGTGAAGTACCTCCAATGTGTGATCCTCTCGGGCCTGAAAATAAGTTAATTTTTGCGCCCGGGTATTTGAGTGGTTCTTCCCTTGTCAATTCTTCCAGGCTCTCCGTAGGAGCAAAAAGTCCTTTGACTGGTGGTATAAAGGAGAGTAATGTTGGAGGAACCGTTGCTGCAAATCTGGGGCATACCGGTATTTCTGCCATTATTATTGAGGGTAAACCAAAAGGTGACCAACTGAGTATCCTGACTATAGACAATGAAGGCAATGCTGCTTTAGTCGATGGAAACCCATTCCAGGGTAAAAGGACATATGACCTTGTTGCAGCAATTAAAGATATTCATGGAGACAATAAAAGTATCACCTGTATCGGCCCTGCAGGTGAATTTCAATTATCTGCAGCATCCATTCAGACAACAGACGTAAATGGCCGTCCATGTCGGGCTGCCGGGCGTGGCGGGCTTGGAGCTGTCATGGGGTCCAAAGGGCTAAAAGCAATTATTGTTGAGAAAAAAGCAAAAAATGCAGATCCAATTCATGACCCAAAAGTATTTAAAGAGAGTGCTAAAATTTTTGCCAAAGCTGTAATGGCAGATGAATTTACCAAAGAACTTGCTGAATTAGGTTCAGCTGTTTTGGTTGAACCAATTAATGCTGCTGGAGCCTTTCCCACGCGTAATGCCAGGGAAGGTCAGTTTGAGGATGCTGATAAAATCAGTGGTGAAAACATGGCTCAAATTATTAAAAGCCGTGGAGGAATACAAAATCATAAGGGGTGTGCGCAGTGCATTATCAATTGTTCCAACGAATATGTAGATGAAAAGGGGAAATATATCACCTCTTCTCTTGAGTATGAAACCATCTGGTCAATGGGTGGAATGATAGGAAACAATGATCTTGATTCCATTGCAACACTTGATTTTCTTTGTGATGATATAGGTCTTGACACCATGAGTACAGGAGTTGCTATTGCTGTTGCCATGGATGCCGGGTACAAGGAGTTTGGAGATAGTGCGGCTGCTATTGAAATGGTAAAGGAAGTTGCCAGTGGCACGGAATTTGGAAAAATTATCGGGAATGGACCTGAACAGGTAGGTAAACATTTTAATCATGACAGGGTTCCAGTGGTAAAAGGGCAGAGTATTGCAGCCTATGATCCCAGAGTGATCAATGGAATGGCAGTGACATATGCTACAAGCCCCATGGGCGGAGACCATACCGCAGGCTTTTGTGTGGAAAGCAACCTCGAAGCATTCGGTGGTACCCTGGATCGGTTTTCGTCGGAAGGCCAGGTGGATGTATCAAGAGATGCACAAATACATATGGTTCTTGTCGACACTGTTGGGATCTGCGACTTTGCCCAGACTGGATTTAGCGCACCGGATGGCGTTGGCAATGTCTGTAAAATGGTGGCAGCAAAATCGGGAAAACCATTTACAGAAAAAGACTGGAACGAGATTGGTAAAAAAATTCTTCAGATAGAGGTTGAATTCAACCGAAAAGCCGGTTTTACAAAAGAACAGGATCGTCTGCCGAAAATGTTTTATGAAGAACCATTGCCACCACATAATAAAGTAGTTGTGATTTCAGATGAAGAGATGGATAATACATTTAATTTTTTTAAAAAATAAATATATCCTTGAAACTGAATATTAAATTATATGGAACATTGAGCCGCTCTTTTGATGATTATGATCATTTGAGTGGTCTTGATGTTCTTCTTCCTGAAGAAAGTTCCATCCAGGACCTTCTGGTCTATTTAAATGTTTTGCCAAAGCGTGTGGGCATGATCTTGATGGACGGCAAACCTGTACAAAAAGACACCCGACTAAAAAACGAGACACAGATCAAAATCTTACAACCCATTGCCGGAGGATAAGATATAGAAATTCTTTTAACAGGGTCAAAAATAATCATAATACTTAAATCATCAAAATGATGAAAGATGGGAATAAAATGAAAGACAAATATGATGCAATTGTTGTAGGCGGTGGGCACAATGAGTTGACTGCTACAGGTTATTTGGGAAGAGCAGGTCTTAACCCATCTTTTCGACCATAAGTTAATAAGTCTTATTATTACAGATGATTACGTTTTAAAAACCTCGGCTATGGCACTACTTTTACCAATATTAACACTTCAGATTTTTAACCTCCTGAAATTATAAAGATTAAATCTTTGAAGTTCTTAAAATTGCTGGTTTTTGAGCTCTTTGTGAAAAAAAATCGCAAAGATGGGTTAAATTTCAATAAGTTACTATCGATGCGATTCTGGTTTTTTTAATAATTACTATTTTTTTCTTTTCAATCAGTCAGTTAAGATAAATTTTGAGTCAGTGTTGAATCATACTCTATATATCATATTCCGCTATTTCCGGATACATTGCTTCTATTGAAAAATCGACAAATACTTCTGGAACATCAAGATAGAATTCTTTGTCAGACCACGATCCAATCTTTGTGCCATAACCGCGTGCCCTAAACCAGGCTGCCAGTCTTTCAAGTTCTTTTTCGGGTTTATTGCTTATGAAGGCAATATGTGAGTTCTGTTTATCGGAAACAGTTGACAGACTGCTATTGCTTTCACAAAATTGTATATCTACATTTGAATCTTTCTGGCGCAACCATATTTCATCAGGCAATCCCCGAAGGAGTGTAAAACCAAGTTCTTTTACAAACAATTCTTGCATTAGCGTTATTTTCCCCTGAGCAATACGGTTTGAACAATGGTCAAGTTTCATATAAATCCTCGCTGTTTCCTATAATACAATCTTTTAAGTTATTTTTTTGAACGATTCAGCCATTGTGAAATAAACAAGAATACAAGAGAAACAATTAACATCATGGTGGCAATAGCATTAATTTCAGGTGTTACACCACGCCTGATTGATGCAAACACATAAATGGGAAGTGTTGTCTTCCCGCCTGCAACAAAAAAAGCCATAATAAAATCATCAAAACTAAGTGTGAAACTCAATAATGCCGCAGCTAGAATTCCAGGGAATATCTGCGGCAAAGTTATTTTATAAAATGTTTGAAATGGGGTTGCGTAAAGATCATTCGAAGCTTCAATCAAACTTCTGTCCATACCCTGAAGCCGTGCGCGAATAATGATCGTAGTAAGAGACATTGTCCAAAGAGTATGAATACCCGTTATTGAAAACAAACCAAGATTTAGATGAGGTGCATTACCAAATACATCCGGCCATATTATATCAATCATCGGATTAATGATATTCAGAGTATTTGCCATAGCTATAAGAGCTGCAATTCCAATTACGATTCCAGGAATCATAACTGCAATATAAATCAGTGAATCAAATATGATACGCAAAGCTCCGCGTATATTTTGAAGTGCGAGTGCAGCCATTGTTCCCATGACGCTTGACAGAAACGCAGTTATTATGGCGACAATAAGACTTACCTTCAAAGCTTCAATTACAAAAGGGTTGGACAGTGCAATTCCAAACCATTTGATGGAAAAACCCTGAAAATCACTGGCATGGTTTCCAGAATTAAAGCTGAATAATATAATAATCCCAATGGGGGCATATAAAAACAGATAAACAAAAACAGCGTACCAACGCATGAGCACTCCTTATATCATTGAAACATCTTGAGTTTTAGTGGATTTGAATACCAGTTTCATATAAAGCGAAACTACAATTAACATAATAACCACAAGTGTTACAGCTACGGCTGCACCAAACGGCCAGTTTCTCGATTGCAAAAAGAGATCAACAAGAGCATTACCTATAAAAAAGACCTTACCACCACCAAGGAATGCGGGTATTATAAACTCGCCCATCAATAAAATAAAAACAAGCATGCAGCCGGTCGCTACTCCTGGAAGAGACATGGGCAATGTCACCTTCAAGAATGTTTTTATTGGTGAAGCACCAAGATCACTTGATGCTTCAAGCAGGCTCCCATCGAGTTTTTCAAGACTGACAAATATTGGAAACAACATCAGTGGTAAATATACATAAACAATTCCAATCAAAACTGCTGTTGGAGTATTGAGTATCCGAAAATCATCAATGCCGATGTATTGCAGCCAAGCAGGAATTCCTCTACCTCCAAGAATAAACATCCAGGCATAAGTTCGGATCAGAAGGCTTGTCCAGAATGGAACAATAATAAGTGTCAGCCACAGCAACCTTTTTTTTGGATTTACCTTTCTGGCCAGATAATAAGCCATTGGATAAGCAATAATGACTGCACACAAAGTCCCGGCCGGTGCCAGCACCATCGTATTTTTAAATGCAGCGAATCGAGTCGGCAGATTGGCATACTGTGCTAATGTAAAAGCAGGTTTATACCCGCCCATCGGGGCCAGTTCACCAAAACTGTACACAAGAAGAACCAGAAGAGGCATAATTAAAAATATTGCCATCCATATCGCCATTGGTGCCAATAAAAATAGTGTCACATATGATTTGGGCTGTGCAGTCATTATTTTTCCAATTTCCTAACTTTAGTAGTTATTGTAATTTTTTTCAGGCAGACTTGAAACGCGCCATAACTTCAGCCCGCAAAGGACTGGTAAGTGTAGCCGCTGCACCAAATTCCAATGCACTCAACAGTTTTTTTGACGGATACATAATGGGATCTTCTGACATTTCTTTTGGAAGAAGATCTCTTGTCAGCGCATCAGTCGCAGGATATCCATGAGCCAAAACCTCGGCAGCGTTAACTTTTGGGTCAAG
>JAQICW010000536.1 GCA_027858355.1 Desulfobacula sp. | reverse complement strand
TGGTATCATACGCATATTATCCAGGCCCCCATGTCATCCCAGCGCTTCACGGCTGGAGTTGTTTCTGCAATGCAGAAAAAAAATATACTGGGCGTTATCAGCAGGTATGTGATCGTCCTGGGTCAACAGGGATTGGAATAATATAGCTCCAAACAAATAGTCGTAGTGTTCCTGCCACGCAGAAAATTTAAAATCTCAGGCACATTTGGAAATTTCAAAATCCCAACTTAAAAATGCACCGGATTTCACCGGTGATTTTGGTGTTAACAAAGTGCTCTCAAGAGAATTCACCGAAAATTACGGAAAAATACATAAGCCCGGCAACTCAGTTTAAACGTTAAATCCTTAGGGGAAATAGATGATTAGGGACGCGAATAAATCAGACTGCATCAATTTAGCAGCATTATCATTAGAGGTGTGGCTTCAAACTTATGCAATTGATGGAATCCGTACCGAAAACTCAGAATATGCATTATCGACTTTTACTGAGGAATATTTTGAAAAATTATTGCATGAACCAAAATATAAATTATTGGTGTTTGTTGAAGGAATTTATCTTAGAGGGTATACACTTGTAAATTTTGATTCCCAGTTTAAAGATGCAGAAAACGGTTTTGAAATTGAAAAACTTTATGTTCAAGGACCTTTTCAAGGCCAAGGCATTGGCCAGAGTCTACTATCAGAAATAAAAATCAGGTATGGGAGACGTTTTTGGCTTTATTTATCCCCAATTATGTTGCCAGTTTTTCTTCTAATGAATCATATTTTGAAATTTATTTGCTTTGATCAACAATATATATTACTGTGATCTTCGGTGTAAAAATTTTAAAGGAGGGTCAACTCCAATTAAACCGTAATAGCATTTTGATTAATTTGATTCCGCCCTTTCCCATATATTTGAATTTGAAATCTAAAATTGAAAATCCCAGCCATACTACATCTGGTATCATGGCAAATCTTAAAAAGCCCGGACTGGTGGATGAAGCGCTCGGTAATTTACCGAATTTGACTCCTGACAGCTAATACCGGTACTCGGTAGTATTTCGATTTCAATCTGACTGATAATTTATTTTGCAGTTGATTGTCTTTTACTGTATTCTTAATTTTATTAAGCTTGTCCGAAAATTTATCTTTTTGATTTTATGATTAATAAAATTGAGTTGCATATCAAACTCTTTTCTGGAAATTAGTTTAAACTCCTTAGATGTATACTTCTTTCTCTGTATAACACACTTACTGTTCTTTTGTATTTTATATAATGGAGGGCTTTATAATGGCGGGAAAACCAACCTATGACGAATTAGAGCAAGCAGTGCATAATCTTAAAAGAAGCGAGGAAGTACTACAGGATAACGAGATGCGATTTCAATTGCTTTTCGAAAGAGCACCTATTGCATACCAATCATTGGATGAAGATGGAAATTTTATTGAGGTAAATCCACCTTGGCTTGATATCCTGGGATATACACGTGAAGAAGTTATCGGAAAATCCTTTAGCGAGTTTTTACATCCTGATTGGAAGTATCATTTTATGGAAAATTTCTCTCGCTTCAAAGCCATTGGTGAAGTTTTAGGTGTTGAATTTGAAATGGTCAAAAAAGATGGTTCATTAATCCTTGTTTCGTTTCATGGAAAGATAGGTAAAGATAAAAACGGAAACTTTAAACAAACGCATTGCGTCTTTCAGGATATCACCGAACCTAAACAGGCACAGATGGGACGGGAAAAACTGCTCAAAACACTTCATGAAGCGATTGAGAACATTAAAACATTGCATGGTTTACTCCCGATTTGCGCTTCATGCAAGAAAATCCGGGATGACAAGGGCTACTGGAACCAGATAGAAAGATACATCGAGAACTATTCCTATGCAAAATTCTCTCACGGCATGTGCCCTGATTGTTCAGATGACCTTTATGGGAAAGAAGATTGGTATATAGAAATGAAAAAATAGAAAAAATAGTATTTTTGTCTCCTGCCATTAAACTGAACCAGAAATAGCAATATGAGTCATTCTTCCAGATTAAAGTGTACAATATAAAAAAAACATTTTCCCCGAATCATCTGATTTGAATTCTGAAAAATCCAGCTACTCCAATTAAGCTGAATGGAATTTTGTTTGATTTAATGACACCTTTCCAATATGGTGGAATTCAAGGTATTGGAACAATTAGCAATTCATAATGGAAGAAAATCAAAAATGGCAACGGTATCAGAGACAATGAACCAGGCTAATAAGACAATCACCATTAGACAGGAGAAATTTATGATTCAGTTAAATATTAAATATAAGTTATTTCTCTTCATAATTGTTGTGTTGCTTTTGTTTTTAGGAGCTGGACTATCATGGGGCCAATCAACGAAAATAAGATTCTCAACAGTTCCATTTATTGGTGAAGCACCATTCTATGTTGCTTACCAAAAGGGTTTCTTTAAAAGCGAGGGTCTGGATATTACATTGAAATATAATCCCGGTGGATGGATGTCGTTAAAGGATCTTTTTGAAGGCCGGGCTGATATTATTACAGTCGCTGAACTGCCGATTGTATACTCAGCTTTTGATAAAAAAAAATTTACTGATTTCGAGCGGGAGGATTTTTATATTGTTGGAGATCTAATATATTCCCAACAGGATATTCAGCAAATTGTCTGTCGAAAAGACAGTGGGATTGAAACGCCTGCCGATCTCAAGGGGAAAAAAATTGGTGTTTTCAAGGGTACAACCTTAGACTATTTCATGGATCTCTTTTTCATGGACCATAGAATCAAGTATTCAGATGTAGAAATTTTCAACATGAATATTCCAGAGATGACAAAAGCGATTTCCAAAGGCGATGTAGATGCAATTTTCACATGGCAGCCGAACGTTGAAATTGCCAGGCAGAAATTAGGTGATAATGCTGTTGTTTTTCAAAGCAGGCTTAAATACAGCACATCCTGGCTTATCATTGTAATGAAGGACTATGCAAAAAAACATCCAGAGATCCTTGAAAAAGTTACCAGGGCAATTGTTAAAGCGGAGAAATTTATTAAGAAGAATCCAGAAGAATCCCAGATAATTCATTCCAAATTAAGTAAAACAGATATTAAAACAACAAAATTTTTGTGGAATATCGTAGATTTTGATCTTTCCTTGGGTGAGGGACTTTTAAGAACTCTGGAAGGTGAGGCAAAGTGGGTTATCAGGAAGAAAATGTACCCCACAATACAAATGCCAGATTTTATGGAATATATATATTTTGATGCACTCGAAAAGGTCAAACCTTCCGGGATACATATCGATAGATGAAAATTAAAACAAAATTATATGCCAGTGCCTTTATCTCAATTGGATTGCTCAGCGCACTCTTTCTGCTCCTTTTGTTTTTTTCTCAAAAAGTCAGCATGGAGAGAGAAAAGGAGATCCTGGCACATAAATTTGAAGCAACTGCCTCCTCGGTAATTGTCCTTGCTTATAAATACACAGAGCGACAATCTGAACGAACGGTAATACTACTGAATAAAAAAATGAAGCTCATTGAAGAGATTATCAAACAGGCAGAAGGACAAATTTCATTGCAAATTATTCATAATGCCTTTGAATCTTTAGAAAACTCATATTCAGAATGTAAATATTCGGGTTAGTTATTTTTTTATCCCCGGTTAAAAAAAAGTTCGGGACACGAGTAAAATAATTTGATATAAGAAGAAGCATGGATGCTTCTTGTCAAAAAATGCTGTCATTA
>JAQICW010000515.1 GCA_027858355.1 Desulfobacula sp. | reverse complement strand
TTGGTTCATCTACAAGGCGCATCAAATGTTTAATACTATACGTATTAGGCCTTTGGTGCAACGAAGTAGATGGGGCAAAAGACAAGCAATTTCGTTCAAGTTATAAAATTTGTGGTCCTAAGTTGAGCGGCAACCACACAGCCAAAAAAATGCCGACAAATGACCGTTCGAACTTATTGTTACATTAACCGGGTTAGAACCACCGCAGTTATTCCCTTGGTGTAAAGTAGCCGAAGCCTGGGTCTTATTTTCGGGATCAGGGGTACATTGGGATAGTTTTTCAGCTGACATATGAATCAGTATCCTTTTTTACCGGTTATTCCAAAGAAGAATTTCAGAGAAAATATTCAAAAAATAGTCACAATTCCGTGGATTGGCCGCAACACTCCGGTAAAATCACAACTCCAGGTTTTAAGATCGGTAAAATCATACACCTCATGTTGAATTCACCAGAATCCCTTCCAGTTCGGCTTCATCCATCTCATCGGGTACATTGTCCGACAGGATATTCCCATACCCGTCAAAAACAAGGATGGTGGTCATGTGTCCATCATCGCATTTGGGACAGGCAATACCTTCATCCTGAATTGTCTGTGGGGTCTGGCTGGCCGTTACTGCAAGATCCTGTCGGATCTTTGTAATGTTCGCTCCGGCCTTTCCATTGGCCAGGAATCCATAATACCGGATGCGGTGAAAATGCCTGGGTAACACATGATCCAGGAATCGTTTCATGAATTCCATGACAGGTAAGGTGGTTGTTTCCCAGATAGAATCCTTCCGGGTATTTTTAAACCAGAACTCCACGATGTCGTTTTCCACTGAGATGATTCGGTTGTTGCTGATGGCGGCACGATGAGTGTATCGTCCGATATATTTAACTACTTCTTCAGGCCCTGCAAAGGGTGGCTTGGAAAAAACAACCCATTCTTTGGGAACTTTATGAAACAGCCATTGACTGAAGGTATGGTAATCTGCAAGAAAGCTGATATCCGCAGGAAAATTCAACATCCCCTTGCGATGAGCTTTCTTAAGCTTTTCAAGAAACTTGGCCCGGAACACAGGTGAGAGTGCCAGGACCGGAAAAAGAAAGGTCCGGTGATATTTAGAGGATACCCATTCACCTATGATGTTGATCCCACCGGCAGTCACAATGAAATGCAGGTGGGGATGCATCCAGAGCTTACCACCCCAGGTATGAAGAATGCCATAAAATCCAATCTGTGCCCCCAGGCGGTTGGGATCGTGGCCGAAATCCAGAAGGGTTTCTGCGGCACTTTCAAACAACAGGTCATACATGACGCGTCTATTATACATGCACAGGGGATTAAACACATCGGGCAGGGTAAAAACACAATGGTGGTAGGAGACCGGTAACAGTTCATCCAGCCTTGCATTAACCCATCGGTGTCTTGCAATATTGTTGCATCCGGGGCAGTGTCGGTTTCTACAGGAATTATATCCTTTCTCCAGATGTCCGCAGGTATCACAGATTTCCCAGTGGGTTCCGAATTCACCGCATCGACAGTGCTCGATGTCGTACATAACCTTGTGTTGCCTTGGGTGCAGCCGCTTCTCCGATCTGAATCGGTCTCCGTATTCCCGGAAGATATCGCCAATACTGGGACTTGATTCCGGCTTGTCCGGCAATTGAGAATGGCTGGTTTGTGTTCTTTTCACTTTAATAATGGGGTATCCCATCTCACTGTTTTTTACTGTCATCGCCTAGGAGATAAGGGGGGAGCGAGGCCAATGCAAGATTTATGACTGGCGTACAATCTTGCGGCATTGCTCCCCCCGTTCTCCGGTAAAACTTGCCAACGCCCTTGGGAAAGCGCTTTTAGATCTTGGCATGGCCTTTAAAACTGCTATGTCTGCCGCCAGGCTTAACATGAAAATAACCGGTGAAATCCGGTTCATTTTCGTTTGTTGAACATTTTTTCAAATGGTTTAGTTCTGTCTCCAGCTTTTTGAGGGAGAATCAAAATCGTTTTTCTTGATCAAGACTGATTTTCAATCTTTATCTTTATTTTACATCCCACCATCAAACGAAGCGGCCCAATCCTCTTCGCTAACGTAATTCTCTTTTGTTCCGGCAAACCATATCCCGGATTGATTTCTTTTTTCAAACATGTCTTCAGTTAGCTTATGGGCATCCATTGAAAGCTGTTTTCGGCTTTTGAGCCCACTTAGCCAAGCGCTACGTTCGAATCTAAAACTACAATCACTTGGGTTGACTTCATTCCGTTCAAAATAATTATAAACGAGTTGCTTAGCCTTTTCCTTTGTCTTCTCAGTGCAATAAAAATCCTGAAAGTATCCAATGGATTCCCAAGGTTTTTTAGAACTCAATCCCGGTGGCATTTTCCGGGGAATTTTAAAGTCAACTTGTATGCGAACAATGTAGTATCTCATATGATTTATGAAATCCCGGTTTAACCAGACCTTTAATTAATTTTACTTAATATGCTTGTACTGTGGCTTGTGATTATAGGATCATGCCACAACATCAGCGCATTGCAGGATTACACCATGTATATAAATGGGATAAAGCTGCTTAACCACAATTTTTATTGAAAAAAACGCAATTTAAAATGGCTGTTTATCTGCGCCCTGTATTTGAGATTTTCAGGGTCCTATCCCGATGAGATGGGATAAATTTAATTTTTCAAAAAGTTATGGTCTGAATTTTTTAATTTGAAGATCTTTTAAGACCTTGTAGTGTTTATCATTTGCGGTAAGTATTGACTCTCCGCAAGAGATAGCCGTTGCCCCGATAAGAGCATCAGCTAATTGCATTGAATGGCTGAGAAAATGTTGTTCTACAAAGAACATCGCTTTGGCAGAAATGTCCTCCGATATATAAATAATTTTGGTGTTCCAAATTTTTAGAGTCTGCCGCAGGCTATTTAATTCATTTTTGTTTCTCATTCCTTGAACGAGTTCCATGTAGGTTACAACTGAAATAGAGAAATTATTTAAATCCTCAATGGCCTCAAATGCATTTTCATTCCCTTTTATATACCAAATCAAGACATCAGTATCGACTATCATTTAAAATCTACCTTTTCTTAAATTCCGGACATAATTATCAACATCTTTAATAAGATCGTTGTCTTTCCACATTCCAAACAAATTGTTTTTTTTATCCGATTTAAGCTCATCATAGGGAACTAATTTAGCGCAAGGTTTACCCCGATAAGTAATAATGACTTCTTCTCCTCGGTTTACTGTGCTTAAAAGTTCTTTTGAATGAAACCGAAGATCTTTTGCGGTGGCTTTCATAAAATGCTCCATTTTAAAGTTTATACTTCAAAGTATAAACTTCATCTTGGGATTGGTCAAGTAACATTTTAACAAGAACTCTATAGTCCCTCACATTAATCTTTACTGTTTGAAATTATAGATAATTTAGTCCTCTTTGTGAAAACTTATTTGATGGAATTAAGCAGCCTCTTTCCATACATAACGGTGGTGAAATCTCGAATACCAATATATAAGAAAGCTTGTGGCTTGCCAATATATGATCATGGCACAATATCAGCGTATTGCAGGTTTCCCCAAAATTATTGTCAGTATTGAATTAACCTGATATTCAGATGTTTTTCGTGTCAAAAAATTATAAGGGAGCACATAATGTATCGGGCTTTAATCCGGCTGATGACTTTTCAGTTCACAATAATTCAAACCCTGTTTAAATCAAAAAATGACCTTGTTTTGGAAATCCGCCAACTTATAAAAAAAATGGTAACTGAAAATTTGATCTGGGGTGCTCCCAGAATATATTCTGAGCTTTTGAAACTTGGCTATACTAAAAATCAGGTTTCTCAAAGAACCATATCTCGATACCTTAAAAAGATTAGACCCGATGACCCGGATAAAACCAAGGGAAAAAGACAACAATGGAAAATATTTTTAAAAAAATCATCGTCAATATATAATGGGCATGGATTTTTTTACCGTCCCAACCATTAGCTTCAAGACTCTTTATGTATTTTTCATTATTGATCATGCCAGAAGAAAAATCGTTCATTTCAATATTACTGAGCACCCTACAGCAGAGTGGGTGGTTCAGCAGTTGAAAAATGCATTTCCTTTTGACAGTGCTCCAAAATATTTGATCTTTGATCGGGATTCAATCTTTTCTGCCCGAGTAAAGCAATTCATAAAGGATATAGGTATAAAGCCAAAAGTGATAAGTTACAAATGTCCCTGGCAAAATGGTGTGGCTGAACGTTATGTCCTTTCAGTTCGAAATGATATGTTAAATCAATTGATCATCTTTAACGAAGAACATTTGAGGGACTTTATGAAACAATATTTCGAATATTACAACAATGAAAGATGCCATTTGACAGTAGGTCGGGATTCTCCAAACGGTCGAGAAACCCTAAATAAACCATTTAAATCTGCAAAGATTATCTCCTCTCCCAGAATCGGTGGATTACACCATGTATATAAATGGAATAAAGCTGCTTAAGCTGATTTTTATAGAACGAAAATTTGAAAATAAAAGTTTTTGTATACCTGCGTCCTGTATTTGAGATTTTATGGTATCTCCAAGACTTAATTAAATCCTGTTATTAAAATTTGACCAGATTTTAAAAGTTAGAACTGACTTAAACAGTAGTTTGAGATCAAATTATCATGCATTTTTTCTCTGATTCTTTTTTGGCTAACCACAGGGTCTATTTGGATTGATCTATGCGTGAGCCACTATGGTCTTTTGTATAATCGGTTTAATTGTTTTTAAATCATCTGCCTCTGCCTGTTTTACCTTATACAAATCCCATCGAAGTTGTAAATTGACCCAAAAATCTTCTGACATTTCAAAAAGTTTTGCTAACCGCAATGCCGTGCTTGGCGTTACGCCACGTCTTCTATTTACAATTTCGTTAACACGTTGATAGGGGACATGTATGGCTTTTGCCAATTCTCTTTGAGTCATACCCATTGGAATTAAAAATTCTTCGAGAAGCATCTCCCCAGGATGGGTCGGTTCTCTGTTAGTTGGTATTCGTATCATATTTACCTCTTATATTTTAATGGTAGTCAGTTATTCCTACCTGATTTGGGCATCCGTCTTTCCAAATAAAACAAATCCTATATTGATTGTTTATTCGGATACTGTGTTCCATCTTTCTGTCTCCGGATAATGATTTAAATCGATTGCCTGGTGGAACTCGTAATTCTTCTAATTTAATTATAGAGTCAATTTGATCTAATTTCCTGGCCGCAATCCTCCAAAGATTTTTAGGACAAGTTTTTTTGGCATCTTTTGTATTTTTACCATTAAAGATATCCTCTGTTCCCTTATTCAAAAATGAATTTATCATAGAATCATGATAGCACGGTATCCATGCTATTTCAATAATGTTGTTAATAGTTGTTAAATATTTTTGATAATCAGTCCTGCCCCTCGCATTAATTCATCCCCACCTGAAAACATTAACAATCCTGGTCTTTTGATAAAACTCAACCATTGGCATTTGAACAGAGATAAAAAAAATAACAATTTCCCGATATTTTAATCAAACCAAGGATAAAACTGATTTTCATGATTGAGCTTTAATTATTAACAGAAATTCATTTTTTACCAGGAATAAATTGCTTCCTTAGCTGAAAAAATTAAGCAGCCTCTCTCCAAACATAACGATGGTGAAGCCCTCCAACCCGCGGAAGGGCGATCAGTTGCCCATTTCTTGGTTCGGGCTGTACCTGACGTCCGAATGGCGTATCTTTTAAAAGGCCAAGGTGAGTTCTATCATGATGATAATACTCGAAATATTCTGACAAAATGCCTTTTAAATGTTTCTGATTAAGCACAATTGTATGGTTCAGGCAATCACGCCGGATACTACCGATAACTCTTTCACAATATGGGTTTTGCCAGGGGCTTTGAGGCGCTGTCTTTACTTCTTTAATCCCCATATTTTGTATACGCTTTTGGAAAACTTTACCATAAATCCCATCACGATCTCTTAATAAATATTTTGGTTCTGTATTCCAGGGACATGCTTCTACTATTTGTTGAGCAGTCCATTCGGCTGAAGGATTCATGGTTACATTGAAG
>JAQICW010000492.1 GCA_027858355.1 Desulfobacula sp. | reverse complement strand
GTTTATCAAGGACTTAAGAGAGTTCATTGATCTCGAACTTACGTTGATTGAAAGAAACAGACTTTCCAGCTTTGTTATAGGCAGTGAAGATGCAGAGCTTGAAAGAATAATCAACCAGGATATTGAAAGCATCAGGGCCATGAGTAAAAATATTGATTTATCAGAAGTAAAAAAAATCAGGAAAATTTTAAAAGATTCAGAAGCCGTCAATATTATCGGTTCTAGGCTTTCTTATGCACCGGCATATTACATGGGCTGGACACTGGCAAAAATAAGGCAGAATGTGAATATTTTTAAAGGGAGTGACAGAACAACCATTGACCGGTTGATATTTGCTTCTCAAAAATCTGTTGTGGTCATTATTGCTACTTCAAGATATCCAAATGAATTAATCAAATTGGGAAAGCTTGTTAATCGGCATAACCTGAAAATGATACTGTTGACAGACAGTTCATCATGCCCTCTGATCCAGTTCAGCGATCATGTCCTTATCGCACCGTTGAAAACAATCCCTTTTCTTGGAAATCCAGCCTCTCTGATCTGCCTCATTAATTATCTGGTCCATACCATGGCGGCAGATATGGGAGAGGAGCTTAAAAATCATCAGGAAAAACTTGAACAAGCCTATCTGGAAAATGAAATTTTATTTAGATATTAGACTTTGGTTGGAAAAGATCATATCGCCTATCAATTTTAAAATAATGCATATAAAAGAATGGAAAATTCATCTATGATTGAAATCTATGATATTTCTTTTAATCCGCTCAATATAAAAGGAAAGTCTCAAAAAGGACTGACTATTTTTGAAGCAGCAGAAAATCTTAATATTTTTCTTCGCTCTGATTGCGGGAAAAAAGGAACCTGCGGAAAATGCAGGGTGTTAGTTCGTTTCCACTTCCATGCTTTTCAGGACTTCAGCTTGTACGCTATCCCAAATTTTTCGTTTGAGTGCCATATAATTGTCTGAGAGTTGGACATCGGCATTGCGCGGGTGAGGAAGATCGTTTACAATTTCCTGGGCAATGCGGCCCGGTCTGGCGGTCATTACTGCAATTCGTGACGACAGCAGCAAGGCTTCGTCTATGGAATGGGTGATGAATATGATGGTTTTTTTATGTTTTTCATAAATGCGGACCAGCTGTTCCTGGAGAACCTGACGTGTCATTGCATCAAGGGCTGCAAAAGGTTCATCAAGGAGCATGACTTCCGGGTCGTTTGCAAGAGCCCGTGCTATGGAAACCCGCTGCTTCATACCACCGGAAAGATGGTGGGGATAGTTTTTTTCAAAGCCATTGAGTGCAACCAGATCAATAAATTTAGCAGCTATGGCCTTTCGTTCGGATTTTGGAATTCTTTTCATCTTCAGTCCGAATTCCACATTCTCCTGCACTGTTTTCCAGGGGAATAAAGCGTATTGCTGGAAAATCATTCCGCATTCCGGTGTTATGCCGATGACCTGTTTTCCGTCCAGAAGGACCTCTCCGCTGCTAGGGGTATCAAACCCCGCTATCATGTTAATCAAAGTAGTCTTCCCGCATCCGGATGCACCGACAACAACAAGAAACTCTCCATCCTTGATGTCTAAGGACAGGTCTTTAAGTGCAGTTACTTCACCCTGTTTGCTGGAAAAACATTTGGTAACATTATTAACACAAATTTTGCTTTGGCCGTTTAACGTGTCCACGGCAGCAGTCTCCTTTCGAATTTTTTAAAAACAACATCAATGACCATAACGGTAAGGCTGATCATCACCATTCCTAACATAACCGTATCGGTTTGAAAATATTCTTTTCCGTTCATAATCATAAACCCCAACCCTTCACGGGCCGCTACCAGTTCTGCAGAGATGATACATGTCCAGGCAATCCCCAGCATTACTTTCAGACCTGAAATAATCTGGGGAAGTGAGCCCGGCAAGATAACTTCACGCATTACATCCAGCTTGGAGGCTCCAAGATTACGTGCCGCTCTGATCAGTAAGGGATCGATACTTTTCGTGGCCTCAATAATATATAAAAGAGAAGGTGCAAAAGACCCCATAAATACTATGGAGTATTTTTGTGTTTCCGTAATACCGAGCCAGAGAAGGGAAAGCGGTATCCAGCTCATGGACGGCAAGGGGCGCAACAGTGAAATAAAAGGATCACATATGGCCATAAATATCCGTGATGAACCAAGAAAAATTCCAAAGGGAATAGCCACCATGGATGAAATCATGAATCCCACCATCACGCGCCGGGTTGAAGCAAGGGTATGCGCCATAAGCTCACCATTCCCAATAAGTTTTACAGCTCTTGCAAAAATTTTGGAAGGTGCCGGCATAAAGACCGGGTCAATCAAACCGGCTCTGCAGACAATTTCCCAGATGACAAGAAAAAGAGTTAGAGAGATGATGCTTATAACAACCGGTTTATTTGAATGGTTTTCTTTGTCCATTTGGCTTTAACTCCTTGATTTTGATCAGACACACCTTAAGAATATTTCAATGGGAAAATTTTTATTCGCATGGTATGCCTGATCATTCAGGCCTGTTTATGGCAGCATGTCTGTTGTAACCCAGTTTTTAACCGTAGGTGACTGATCGATTTGTCCATGTCTGGTGAGAAAATCTCCAAGTTTTTGCATCCCTTTGACAAAATCTCCGGGATCACTCATGAGTGCTTTTTGTTTGCTGCCCGGAATCCATTCAATGTCCTTGAGTACAGTCATCTGGTCTTTCATATTCAGGTTGGTCAGCTTGACAAGTACTTGAGCACACTCTTCAGGTTTGTTAATCAACATGTCAATCGCTTCAAAATAACCTTTGACAAAAGCTTTACATGTATTGGGATATTTTTCGGCAAAGTCTTTGCGAACCACAAGCAGATCAGGGCCGGGACCAAGCTTATATTTTTTATATAAACTGAATGCAGTATCATTGGCAATAAGATGGTTGCCTTTCATGTTAAGAAGTTTGTTAAAATGGGGTGTCCAGGCAGCGCAAGCATCAATCTCGCCGGAACTCATGGCAGCAGGCATTTCATTTACTTTCAGGTTGAGTAAGGTAAGATCTTTTTCAGGGTCCAATCCGGCCTGCTGCAGTAAATCCAATACCAGGACATGGGCGCTGGATGCAAAAGGAGCAGCAAGCTTTTTACCTTTAAGATCTTTCAAGGAATTGATACCTTCCCTTGCAATTATCCCTTCTACAGTTGCATAGGAATCTTGTGTACCAAAGGCAAAAAAACTTTTGTTGCCAACCGCCATCAATGCAATCGCTGAAATACTGCCGGTTGAAGCCACGTCAAGATCACCCGCAATAAGTGACCCCATGCGCCCGGATGAAGCATAAAAATTTTGAAACAAAACTCCTAAGCCGTGTTTTTTAAACAACCCTTTTTCCATGCCGACCCAGGCAGGGTAGTGTCCAAGCCAGGAAGAGCCGCCATAAATAACAGTAACCTTTTCAGGCTTGTTATCAGCACTTGCTGTGCCGGGTACCAATGTCAGCATGACCACCATGGTCAAAGCCAGTAAAAAGGCACTAATGTTTACTTTTTTCAATTGCATCCTGTTACCTCCTTGTTATATTTGATTGTAAATTATACTTTCTCAGCTTTAGTATGGCAAAGCCGGGAAAGTATCCCAATGGATTAATATTACATATTATACTCTATCAAGAAATGTGCCACTTGCAATATACGCTTTAAAAACAGGAATATTGCTTATAATTGTTGCTTGATAATAGATATGTCTTGTATACTGCAAGTGCCGATATTAGCACACTCTGAGCGTGGTATGTGTCTGTTCTGGCACAGACAGAAGACAGGATAATAACAGAAATCAGATGTTTGAGGATATTTTAGCCGGGGAGTTATACCAGCAATATTATTTTGAATTAAAGGGTATGGAACTTGCTACAATTAAATAAATATCATGGATGATAAAAAGTTCAAAATATATCAATGCCTGGGGATGTTAATCATTTTCCTGCTTTTTGTTTTTAAGCCCGGAACAGGTTTTGGTAATGATTCAAAGGTGCTTCGTGTCGGCGTGCCAAGCGGGTTCCCTCCATTTTCTTTCAAGGCCGAAGGAGAGTATCGTGTTCGGGGTTATGCTGTTGATGTTATCACAACCATCAGTGATATGAACCATAGCAATGTACGATTTCTGGTGGGTGATCCCAAAGATTTATTGACCGCACTTCATTCCGAAGAAATTGATGTTGTCGCTGGTATGGTTTTGTCGGAAAAATTAAAGCAGGATTTTGATTATCTTGAACTCAACGTTTTTGTAAAGCGTTTTTTTTACGTTAAAAAAGATAAAATTGATTCGATAA
>JAQICW010000477.1 GCA_027858355.1 Desulfobacula sp. | reverse complement strand
AACTACCATAGAGCTGGAAGAAAAACTGGCACCTTTTTATGCAGCTGTGGGGTTTGGGCCAGGGCAGCTTGAAATTTTAACCGGCATAAAAGAAAGACGGTATTGGGATAAAGTCCATATTCTTGCCGACCATGCCGCCATTGCCGGCCAAAGAGCCCTTGATGAAGCCGATATCTCCGCTGACCAGATCGGGGCCCTGGTATATTGCGGGGTGGGCCAGGATGGATTTGAACCAGCCACCTCCTGTTCCGTGGCTGACCAGTTGAACATTGGGGAAAATGCCCATATCTATGATGTTAAAAGCGCGTGTTTAGGGATGGTAACAGGGATTGTCCAGGTGGCCAATGAAATAGAACTGGGCAATATAAAGGCCGGGCTTGTGGTCTCCTGTGAAACAGCACGACAAATTGTTGATTCAACCATTGACGAGATCAACACCCGTAAAAGTGCTGAGTTTTATAAAAATACCATTGCCACGATGACTGGTGGTTCAGGAGCGGCGGCTGTATTGTTAACCAATGGAACCATTGGTAATCCCGACAATAGAAAACATGCCCTTAGAGGTGGAGTGGTAAAAAATGCCATTGAACATTATAGACTTTGCCACTGGGGATTTGAACAAAAAGGTATGCCCACAGATTCTAAAGTTATCATGCGAACCCAGGCCCAGGATGTTCTTGACAACGGTCTTATCCTTGCCAGAAAAACCTTTGATGAATTTAAAAAACAATTTAATTTACCCTCCGACAAACCAGATAAATTTATCGGCCACCAGGTCGGGGCAGCGCACCATCAGAGATTTTACCAGGTCTTGAACCAGGATATACAAAAGGATTTTGCCACCTTTCCCTTTCTTGGTAATGTGGGATCAGTATCACTTCCCATCACTGCAGCCATTGCCGATGAAAGAGGCTTTTTGCAGCCAGAGGATTTTGTCGCCTTTATCGGTGTGGGATCAGGACTGAATTGTTATATTTTAGGTGTTGAATGGTAGAAAAACGTATTAATGATAAACTGACTTCCACAAAAGGCTTTGAAGATCTTTACCCCTTTGATTCCTCTTTTATGAATATTAACGGGCATGATCTTCACTATATTGATAAGGGTGAAGGAAAACCTGTTCTGATGGTACACGGTAATCCAACCTGGTCGTTTTACTTTCGTCACCTGATCCAGAGTCTTTCAAAGAATTTTCGCACCATTGCCCTGGATCATATTGGATGCGGTTTTTCAGACAAGCCTGATGCAAAAACATATAAATATACCCTGGAATCCCGGGTGAAAGATCTTGACACCCTGGTAACCCGTCTGCATATCAGTGAACGAATAAATCTGGTCCTCCATGACTGGGGCGGTATGATTGGCCTTGCCTGGGCAGTGGATCACCTGGATAAAATTGATAAGATTATTATTACCAATACCTCAGGGTTTTTTCTGCCAAAGGAAAAACGATTTCCCTTTGTTTTATGGCTGATTAAATATATTAAGGTTTTTGCAATCCCTGCTGTACTTGGATTAAACATATTTGCAAAAGGTGCACTTTATCTTGGCAGTAAAACAAGATTAGCCCCTGCAGTCAAAAAAGGGCTTGTTGAACCTTATAATTCCTGGAAAAACAGGATTGCGACCTTAAAATTTGTTCAGGATATACCCATGGGCCCAAAGGATCAAAGCTATGACATTGTCAATCATGTGGACCAGAATCTGAACCAGCTTGACCAAGCCTCATTATTATTTTTATGGGGGGCTAAAGATTTTGTTTTTGACCTGGCATTTTTAAATGAATTTAAGACAAGATTCCCACAAGCCGCCACCCATGTTTTTCACGATGCAGGCCATTACCTGTTTGAAGACAAGCCAGAAGAAACAAGCAAATTGATTGAAGCCTTTTTAAACAAATGAAGCAAACAAATAAAGTATTCTTTGTTTTGACATTTAGTTACAGCTTAGGGTAAAAAGAAATTCTTATGACAACCTATATAAATATTTCAGTGGGCCTTAAAAAAACACAGGAAAAATACCCTTTTAAAAGAGCAATTGTTTATCCTGAAGGTAGAGACAAAAAAGGCCGGGTTCTATACAGCCAGATGACATTTACCCAGCTGGAAACTGAATCAGACAGGCTTGCCTTTGGTCTTGAAAGAATCGGCATCATCAGGGGAACCCGAACCATTTTAATGATACCCCCTGGCATGGATTTTTTTATCACCATATTTGCCATGTTCAAGGTGGGTGCAGTGCCTGTTGTGGTTGATCCTGGTATGGGAATTAAAAGGATGCTTCAATGTCTGGAACAGAGTAAACCCAAAGCCTTTATCGGTATTAAAAAAGCCCATCTTTTAAGGAAACTGAAACCCAGTTTTTTTAAATCAGTAAAACACTGGGTTACAGTGGGAAAAAGATGGTTCTGGGGGGGATATACCCTTGATCAACTCATGCTACAAATAGATGACCCTTATCCAAAAGCCCATACCACACGTGATGAAACCGCTGCCATTGTTTTTACCACAGGGTCAACTGGTCCTGCCAAAGGGGTAATATATACCCATGGTAATTTTAAAGCCCAGATAAATCAGATCCAGAAACATTTTCAGATTGATCCTGATGAGATTGATCTGCCCACATTTCCTTTATTTGCCCTTTTTGATCCAATCCTTGGCATGACAGCTGTCATACCAGATATGGACCCCACCAAACCAGCCCGGGCAAATCCGGCAAAAATCATTGAAGCCATTGAAAATCATGGTGTTACCAATATGTTTGCCTCTCCTGCTCTGTTAAACAGGGTGGGTAAGTTTGGTAAGGAAAACAATATCAAACTGCCGACATTAAGGCGTGTGATATCTGCAGGAGCGCCTGTGACCCCTGCCAACATAGAACAATTTTCAAGCATGCTGTCTGATCATGCCCAGATTCATACCCCCTATGGTGCAACGGAGGCTGTCCCTGTGATCTCCATCGGGTCCAATGAAATCCTTTCTGAAACTAAAATACTTACTGAACAAGGGTATGGCATGTGTATTGGAAGGCCTGTCTGCAATACACAGGTCAAACTGATTAAAATCAGTGATGATCCCATTACCCAGCTTCATGATAAATTCAAGGTTCCTAAAAACCAGGTGGGTGAGATAATCGTAAAAGCAGATCTTGTGACCCAGCATTATTTTGATAATCGCGAAGCAGACCTGCTGGCCAAAATCCATGACCCGGATGGCACAGCCTGGCATAGGATGGGCGACCTTGCATGGTTGGATTCAAAGGGAAGAATATGGTTTTGCGGAAGAAAAAGCCACAGGGTTATTACTCTGGATGAAACACTTTTTACCATCCCTGTTGAAGCCATTTTCAACAATCATGAAAATGTTTTCAGAAGTGCCCTTGCCGGTGCAGGCCCGCGAAATATGCAGACTCCCGTCATATTTATCGAACCTTATTCAAAAATAAAGGACAAAAAAGTCTTTATTAATGAGCTTCTTGTCCTGGCAAAATCAAACCCGCTAACAGCCAATATCCATCATATTTTTATTGAAAAAGATTTCCCTGTGGATATCCGGCATAACTCAAAAATATTCCGGGAAAAACTTGCTGTTAAAGCAAAAAAAAGACTTAATTTATGAAAACCCCACCTTAGGACTCGCTCAATCCGGCAAAAGATCATAAAAATACGTCATTGTGTCAGACCGGGTAATTATTCCCACAATTTTATCCTCTTTAATGACCGGGATTCGTCCGACGTCATGTTTTATCATAAGCCTTACAACTTCCATTATACTTTTGTCATGGGAGATGGTGACAACATTCCTGCTCATATAGGCTTTTACAGGAGATTGCATGTGTTTTGATTTTCTGAGTTTCTTAAAATCACGCCGGGAAATTACACCAGTGATCTGCCCATTTTTATCCACAACGGGCATGCCGCTGCAGCCCAGGTCTCTTAAAATCATGGCTGCGGCTTCAATTGTTGTATCCTCATTAACTATAACCACAGGATGGGACATGATATCCGACAATAAGATCGAAGATTGCTGATTCCCTGAGATGAGTTCCAGCAGCATTTCTTCAATTGTATCCGGGTTAACTGCTTTCAAAAGAGCTGAGCCTGCACCTGGATGTCCGCCTCCCCCTATGGTTTTCATTAACAAACCAATATTAATTTCATCTATATTACTTCTGCCAATGACAATGCATTTATTTTTTTCAATATCTTTGAAAATTCCAAAGGCAGCATCAACATTGACAATTTTCCGGTACATTTCAAGGACCATTGCAAGGTTATCGATTCGTCCCTGGATTTTCATCTTGGCAATACTGATGGAGAATCCGCTGATCTCTTTTCTTTGTGCTTCCTGTATCATTTGAAAAAGGATATCTTTTTGTTTTTTCCCATAGGCTTGTCGTAAAAAATTAGAAAGAATCTGCAGATCAGCCTTTCTGTCAAGAAGAAACCCGGCTGCATAAGCGTCCTCGGCCATGGTGGAGGCAAATGTCAGGTTGCCAGTATCTTCATATAGCCCCATTAAAAAAAGCGTTGCCTGAATCGGGGTGATCAGTTTTTTTTGTTTTTCAATCTCTTCCACCAACAGGGTGACAGCAGCCCCTGTTTCTTTGATATTTTTTTGACAGGCTTCAATATTTCCTTCAGAATGATGGTCCCAAACAATAATTTTAAGGTCCTGTCTGTCTTTTAAAGGTTCCATTCCTTCCAGTCGATCCCAGGAATGAGTATCAACAACCACAAGGGTTTTTACATGATCAAGAATAATATCGCTGGGAGAGCAGAGTTTAAACAAATCTTTGTGAATGGCTAAAAAGGCCCTCAGGTTTGCATTAATAGACATTGGTAAAACAGGTATGGCATCGGGATATAGCAGGCTTGCTGCAACCAGGGATGCCAATGCATCAAAATCCGATTCTTTATGGGTCGTAATTATAATCATATATTTCTTTTAAATAATATTGAAAAGCGGTCCGCCCCTTTTTCCCAGGGCATCAACTTTTTCTATAAGTTTTTTGTCAGACTCCAATGGATCAGAATGAAAGGGTTTTATTCTGGCATCGATAATTAAAGGGGGTTTGCATCCCCAGTGTTTAAAATATGTTTTTTCATTTATCCCATAAATATCGTGGGAAGGATTTGATCTTAAAAAAGTCACCCATAAAAAATTTGAAAACGATTTTGCTGCAAAATCGGCATTGTCGACAACCACAAACAAGGGGAGAAAGTCCAGGCCGGCCTGGGTCTGCAAATATTTTTTCAGCCTATTGATCTGTATTTTCCCCTTAGCATATGTTTTAAACTCAGGACCTTCAAGCACTACAATGCCAGGCAGAACAATTTTGGGATGCTTGAATTCCTCTGGCAAAGAAAAATGTTTAGGAAATTCATTTTTTAAATGACGTCTTTTTTCGCCTGCCGCTGCCATCACCAGTTTTGAGCCTGAGGTTATGTTTTGGGTGGAATAATCAAGGGTGTCCATGGTGGTTTTTGTGAAAAAATGAAGATCAGATGAAAAATCTATCCGTTCAAGCATATGAATGAAAAAAGCTTTTTCATCATTTACATTCAGTTCTGGGTTGTCTTCGTGGGCGCAGATCATCAGATATTTTGCCAGAGACAATTGACCCGTGCCCAGGATCCTGCTTGCATGGGTTAACAGTTCCATTGGCATTCTTTTTTCTTTTGCATAGGGCACATACCGTTCATGGGCTTTTACAAGAAGCAGGGGGTGAACCCCTGCATCATCCACAGCATTTACGGCAGTAACCCCGGGGATGCTGTCGGGAATCGCTGACCTTGTGATTTCGTGGATTAATTTTCCAAAATTGGAATCTTCCTGGGGCGGACGGCCCACCACTGTAAATGGAAAAATGGCATCTTTTCTGTGATAAACAGATTCTACTTTTAAATAGGGATACTCGTGTTCCAGAGAATAGTAACCTAAATGATCTCCAAAGGGACCCTCTTTTTTTGTTTTTCCCGGGACAATTATGCCTGTAATGCAAAAATCAGCATCTGCAGAAATTAAGTGCCCATGTTTTTTTGTATATTTAAAGTTTTTGCCTGCCAGGGCTCCTGCAAAGGCAATTTCCGGCAACCCTTCCGGAAGAGGCATAACAGCGGCCAGCGCATGGGCAGGCGGTCCACCAATGAAAATGCTGACCTTCAGTTCCTGATTTTTTTCCAAAGCCTTTTTGTGGTGATTGCCAATCCCTCTGTGCAATTGATAATGAAGGCCGATCTCTTTGCCCGGTTTGTAATCATTTCCTGAAATCTGAACCCGGTACATCCCCAGATTTGAACTGAAAAGAGATGTTTTTTCAGGATCCTGGGAAAAAACCTGGGGAAGAAGTATAAATGCTCCCCCATCCTTGGGCCAGCATTTAATCATGGGAAGATCCTGAATACTGCATGTCTTTTCAAGGACCTTTGGTCTGGATACTTTTAATGGTAAAGAATGGATTAATGCAGGCAAGGCTTTTAATATATTTCCAGGATATTTAATGGCTGATCCAAAATCAGATTTGATATCCACAAGGGCTTTTACTGATGCAAGCTGGGGTTCAAAAATTTTAAGTGTTCGCTCAAAGGTGCCAAACAGGTTTGATACAGCAGAAAATTTAGTATTCCTGATATTTGTAAATAATATTGCAGGGCCCCTGGCATTAAACACTCTTCTTGTGATTTCAGCCATTTCAAGGTCGGGGTCAACGGGTTGGTGGAGCTGTACGAGCTCGCCCTGTTGTTTTAAAATGTCTAAGCATTGCTTTAGGCTTGAAAATTTCATAATTA
>JAQICW010000396.1 GCA_027858355.1 Desulfobacula sp. | reverse complement strand
TTCACTGGGACAGTGAAAAACAGCTCATTCAGGAGATCAGTGGCATCCGGGAGAATATTGACAAGTTTCAGACCCAGGCCCACTTAGCTGAACGTTATGTAGACATGGAAAAGGTAGCCAAGATAAGATATGGCACCATCGCACAGCTGCAAAGCGATCTTGAAACCAAAAAACAGGCTCTCAATGACTTCCAGCAGGACAAAAGAATGCTCAAAGAAGATGTGGAAGAGTCGGATATAGCAGAAGTGGTGTCCGCCTGGACGGGGATTCCAGTGTCTAAAATGCTCCAGGGGGAGCAGGAAAAACTGATCCATATGGAAGATGTAATTAAAAAAAGGGTTATTGGTCAGCAAAAAGCCATTGATGCCGTGTCCAATGCAGTAAGAAGAGCCAGATCAGGACTTCAACCCGAAGACCGTCCCATCGGCACCTTTATTTTCAAGGGCCCCACAGGGGTCGGAAAGACCGAACTTGCAAAAGCCCTTGCCCAATTCATTTTTGACAGTGATCAAGCCATGATCCGGGTGGATATGTCAGAATATATGGAAAAACATTCTGTGGCCCGGCTAATCGGGGCACCTCCGGGATATGTGGGGTATGATGAAGGCGGTTTTTTAACAGAGGCTGTCAGAAGACGTCCTTATTCGGTGATCCTGTTTGACGAGATTGAAAAAGCCCATCCAGATGTTTTCAATGTTCTTCTCCAGGTTCTGGATGATGGCCGGATGACAGACGGACACGGCAGAACAGTGAATTTTCGAAATACCATTATTATCATGACATCCAATGTGGGGTCCCGATTCCTGCAGGAGGCTGGAACCAATGGGCTTGAGGATGCTAATGTTCAAAAGGAAATAACCCATGCATTAAAACAGGTTTTCAGGCCGGAATTTCTAAACCGGATCGATGAAATTATTACCTTTCATGCTTTGACAATGGAGAATATAAAACAGATTGCCGCAATCCAGATCGAAAAACTCAATCAACGGCTGAAATCCCGCAACCTGGAAATTAATCTGGATGACTATGCCATGGAACACCTGGCACAAAAGGGATATGACCCCACCTTTGGCGCTCGTCCCTTAAAACGGGTCATCCAGCAGGAGATTGAAAATCCCCTGTCCATGGCGATCCTAAAAGGGGAATTTAAGGAAGGATCTACTATTAATTTTATTAAAAATAACAATGGGGCAGGGCTGAATATGGTGGGTTGAAAACTGTTCAAACGAAGTCTGTACCATCTCCTTTCTCAAGCAGAATTGCAGTTTACGCAATCACCACTTTTGATCCATCCATTATCATGTCCTCAAAATGACCACGATAGAATAGGCCAAAAATGCATAAGGATTGAAAGCTGGACGGATAGGACGGTCTTTTTTGCAAAAGTTAAGTGCTGTTGTATTTATATATCTTGGTATCTTTATTTTCACACAATATCGATGCGCCACGCTGATTTGCTCCCAAGGTAAGTAGATCCTCTTAAATGTCATCTAATAGTTTCTTCAAAGCAGCATCACTCCAAACCGTAATTTTATCTAACAATTCATCAGATAAATTTTGACAATAATCCATTATCCGACAACGATCAAATAAAATTCCGGCTTTATTTACAGTTGTATGCCATTGATTCCTTAAGAGCGACTCACAAATAAAAAATATACGAATTGGAGGAACAGGAGGGGTATTGCGAAACCAAGAACTGCAAAAAGCATCTGGCTGTAGTTTCGTTGTGGTATCTTGCCACCTTGTTCCAGTTTTGCATTGACCAAAAGCGATTAGCTTACCATAACAATCATCAGAAAATGGCTTCCAGGCAACAATATCAAGGGAATCATCCTTAACCTGGCCCGATGATTTTTGATTTCTGTTAATAAATCCATTCCCTTCTTTTAGATGTTTACATAATGTGTTAATTTTATCTTCGAACGATCTCCCATGATTGCTTGTTCCGAATAGGAATGATTCTGCACGTGACCCTAAATAATTAGATAGTATTTGCTGAGATATCTTTTCAAAAAGCAACGTTCCATCAATTCCTCCGTTAATTTTATCAGACTGCATATTCAATCTGGTTGCTAATAATAAGAATTGATACAAATGGAAAGTGCTCTGATTATCTTCAGCATTGACTTTTAATACTTTACCAGAAGATTCTAAAATAAATGGATATACATGATTGCAACTTTTGATTCTAAAATCAAATTCGCTAAAAATGTCGTCAACTTTAATCTCTAATTGGTCAATAATTTTATTAGAGGATATATCAATATTCTCATCTATACGCCCTAAAGCAGCAATCGTTTCATTTCTAGAAAATTGTGTCTTTTTTAAACATTCTATCTCAACAAAATCCGCTAACTCGTTGATATCAGCTTTTGGTGAAGGAACTCCAAATAACTTAAACATTCGATTGATCTTCTGTTATTCTTTTTATCTTTTTTGGCTTTCTTTTCCTATCCATCTCATCATATAAATCTGCCGATAGATTGGCAATGCTTCCAGCTATACGTAATAATTCTTCCGAATTATCATAACCCTCCGATAAAACACCACGTGCTTTAATAAGACTTCGTTTTGCTGATAACAATTCATTTTCAAAAACACTAGATGAAGGCTGTGTTAATACAAGAGCCGTTTGCAATGATTCACCACTTCTTAAAGCTGCAATAGCTTCTCTATTTTGCAAAACATTATCTAACTCTTTTAAATTAGGATTCTGTGATTGAACAACAGGCTCAATATTATCTTTTTTACTGCCATACAACCAGAGACAAAGTTCTCCCAGCTGTTTAATCCTTTCGCTTGGAACTGGATTTTTTGTTTCTTCAGTTGGATCAACTATATTAAGAAAGGATCTAATCCCCTCTCGTTGCAAACCAACATACATATGTGAGAAATAAAATGCTGATTTTTTAACGTCATCTCTGTCGAATACTTTTGCTTCTTCAGCTTGTTCAATCACTCTCAAGCCATGGAAAAGTCTTTGAACGGTTTTATGGGTATCACCAATTTGTTTTCCTATTTGTTCAAGAGGGATATTATAAGATCTATGTACATCTGCAATATATTTTGATTTTGCATAAGATCCCCATTTTTCAGGGACATTAACTTGGTGGAAACCTAACTATCTCCAGGCTTATTCACGAGATTGTATAATTACTGGGATTTCTTTCAAACCTTCAGTAATTTCTATTGAGGCTTCAGGGATATTGCTAAGCAAACTTTTATAGGTATCCGAGTATAGTAATGCTTTTATGGCCGCAAGACGACGATTTCCTTCTATAACTATGTTTTTATCATCTTCGATCGCAACAAGTAACGGATCATTTTGGAAATATCCGCTTGCAACAATAGACATTGCAATTTCTCTTGCATCCATTGCATCCCAAAGAATTGTAATGATTTCTTCATCTGTTGAATTTTTATTGAATCCACACTCAACAAGTCTTGGATTTTTATAATCGAAATGAAGATCATCAATTTTTACTTTTTGAAATTGTGTCATTCGTTTCCCCGTAAAATTTAAGAAACCATTGAAAGCTGTAAATTATTTCCTGATATTTTTAACGATTGTGGTAAAAAAATATTATCTGGTATAATCAAAATCTCTTTGTCAATTCGTTTTTCTTGAAGACTATAATTCAATGAAAACTCATATATGTTATATACAGAATAAAGTTTTTTTATCTCTATGACATTGTCATACGTCATTACCCACGATACAGTTTTTTGGCGTTTAATATAATTAGATAATTTTTTGTGCTCAGAGTCATTAT
>JAQICW010000381.1 GCA_027858355.1 Desulfobacula sp. | reverse complement strand
TTTTATGACGGGTGGAGAATCTGCCAGAACCATAGGGCCCATGAATGCTGTAGCTGCTGTATCATTTCTGGGGGCAGATCATTTTTATATGGTTATAGGATTTGCCGTGTTAACATCCGTCCTGCTTTATTTTACCCTTGAAAAAGAGGAACAAAAGACTTCTTTTAAAAGAAAAGGATCTTTAAAAGCATCATTTCAAGAAATCAAACATGTGCTGATTCCATTGTCCGGCATTCTGGCGGCACGATCCTTTATGCACGCCTCCATGGGGGTTTTTCTCACGGTTTTTGTGGAAAGAGAGACGGGAAGTCTCTGGTATGGCGGTGCTGCCCTTGCCTTGTACGAGGCATTTGGCGTAGCCGGTGTGTTAAGCGCCGGAACCTTCAGTGACTGGCTGGGAAGACAAAGAGTATTGTTCTGGGTATTGATGGTGGCACCCGTCGCAATTTTAATTTTTGTTTTTTCAACGGGCATTTTAAAAATTATCATGTTGGCTATTATCGGGTTTACTGTTCTTTCAACAACACCTGTCATGCTGGCCATTATCCAGGAAAATGCAAAAGACCATCCTTCGGCAGCCAATGGTCTGTTTATGATGATCTCTTTTGCCGTCAGATCCATTGCTGTAGTTTTAGCAGGAATAATTGGTGATCTGGCAGGGCTTGAGAATATGTTTATTGTAAGTGCAGTCATCGGGTTTACTGCGATCCCCTTTTTATTAAAACTGGGCATTGAAATTAAGCATATAAAATATGGAGATACTGATGTTAAAAACCAATGAAGACAGGCTTGTTGAATTGGCCATGCAGTGCAAACCAGGGCCTCCCAGGATCAGACCCGGCTGGAAGGTGGATCATGAAGGCAAACCCTTTATTCTTCCGAGTATTGGTGGTATTACCTTAAATATCCAGGTGGGAGATTCTGCTTTCGGGCTTGCCGGAGATCATATTGAGCCCGGCGTCAGTTGCTCGGCAAATGCGGAAAAACCCTTTGAGTTTCCCAATAACTCACTCCAGCTGCTGTCCTGTGTAGGCAATGCAGCCTTTATTCTATCCGGAGATGCAAAGGGGGAAAAGGGTATTGTTATAGGTCATCATGGCGGCTCAGAACATGTGATGGTTGATTTTCCAAAAAAGATTCTCAAGAAGCTGACCTATGATGATAAAATAATGATTCGAACAAAAGGCCAGGGCCTGAAATTGATTGAGTACCCGGCTATCAAGTTGTTTAATCTTGATCCTGGTCTTTTAAAAAAGATGAAAATTAAAAAGATGTCGGATAACAGGCTTAAGGTGCCTGTCACAACCATTGTGCCGGCCCAGTGTATGGGATCAGGCCTTGGTTCAGCCCATGTTGCAGCCGGAGATTATGATGTAATGACCAGTGATCCTGGCACTGTTAAGAAATATAAATTAGACAGGCTTAAATTCGGTGATTTTGTGGCCTTGCTTGACCATGATAATTCCTATGGCAGGGCATTTGTAAAAGGTGCGATCAGTATTGGTATTGTGGTTCATTCAGATTGTCTGCTTGCCGGCCATGGACCTGGCATATCCACTTTGATGACCTGTTCTTTACCCTTGATTGAGCCTGTTCTGGATGCAAAAGCTAACATTGCCGATCTCCTGCAAATAGGAACAAAAAGAAAAAAACCTAGTCCAAAAACAATTAAGATGGATTAAAAAAGTTGAATACAACTAAGAAAACTATCCTTCAAAAAGGAAAAGGCAAGACCAGGAAACAGGCAAAACTTGAATATCTGTATGAAAAAGAATCATTGTATTTTGCTCAGATTGCCGAAAGTGTTAAAGACATTGCCATAAAAGAACTCAGAAACTTAGGGGCCTATGATTTAAAACCGATTTTCAGAGGGATATGGTTTAAGGCAACAAAAAAAGATTTTTACCGGATTACATATTTCTCAAGACTTATTTCAAGGATACTGGCACCCCTTGTTTCCTTTGAATGCCATGACAAGGATGATCTGTATAAGGCGGCCAGGAAAATAAGATGGGAAGAATTTTTAACTCCTGAAAAAACCTTTTCCATTATGGCCAATGTATCTGAATCAGACATTACCCATTCCAATTTTGCAGGGCTGCGGGTCAAAGATGCCATAGCCGATTATTTCAGGGACAGGGCCAACAAAAGACCGAATGTGGATTCAAAAGTGCCTTATATCACCATCAATATCCATATTCATAAAAATTTGGCAACCCTTACCATTGATGCCTCGGGCGGGCCGTTGCACAAACGCGGCTACAGGGAAGAATCTGTATCAGCTCCCATGCAGGAGACCGTTGCCGCAGCCATTATCCGGCTTTCTGAATGGGATGGGATGCAGCCCTTGTATGATCCCATGTGCGGATCAGGAACGCTTTTGTGCGAAGCCCTCATGATGTATTGCCGGATACCGGCACAAATATTTCGAACCAGTTTTGGATTTGAAAGACTGCCGGATTTTGATGCCATTTTATGGGAGCAGATTAAAAAAGAGTCCCAGGATAATTTCAGGGATCTTAAAAAGGGCCTGATTTCGGGAAGTGATGTGTCTGAGCATTCGGTTAATGCTGTTAAAACCAATATTATGGGACTTCATTTCGGCAGTGAAATTACCATAGAACAAAAAGACTTTCAGGATATTGAATCTATAGACAACAGTGTTATCGTTACCAACCCTCCCTATGGTATCCGAATGGGAAAAGAGCAAAATCTTAATAAGTTTTATGAAAATTTTGGTCTTTTTTTAAAAAACAAATGCCGCAAATCAACGGCATTTGTATATTTTGGAGAACCCAGATATATTAAAAAAGTTCCCCTGTCCCCATCCTGGAAACGTCCTTTGAAAATTGGCGGTCTTGATGGCAAACTTGTAAAATACGAATTATATTAAATTCAACTTGAGAATAGTTAAAATATGGAAAAGTCAAATAAGGGTGGACAATACACCTGCAATGAATACAGAGAGGAGATGATCCTTTTGGGATTGCAGAAAAGGCTTTCTTTCAAAGGATTAACCCAGAAAGAAAAAGAAAGCCTTTTAAAGGAGAGTGCTAAAGTTGAAAAGCAGATGGGAATAGATTAACTAATTTTCTTTTCTCTGATGGAAAAAATTTCCGCCATCATACATCTGGCACTGCCGCCACCAATGTTTTCTATGAAAGACAGATCAAAACTTAAGATTTCACCATATTGTTCAAGAAATTTTTTCTGATCCTTTGTATATCCTTGCCTGGCTTTTTCAGACATCACAATAAAGGATTCATTTTTCTGGTTTCTCACCTCAAGAATATTGCCGCAAAAATGGTTTTCCATCTGGTCCAAGGTTATTTCCATGACATCAAAGGATTTGTTTAAGGTCTCAAGGACATGGTTCCTCTGTTTTTTATCTGAAATGCAGGCAAGACATATAACGGCATATTTTTCTCCAAGGCTCATCATGACATTGGTGTGGTAGTTGGGTTTTCCTAAAGTACTTTTTGTATCAAACAAAATCCCTTCACGGTAAAATCTTAAGCGGATAAAATTGTCAAACTGGTCTGGATGGCACCGCTCAGACCGGGCAGCATACACCACTTCATCAACATGATCTATGATAAGACTGCCCGTGCCTTCCAGAAACTTTTTTGGTTCATCAATTCTTCCTACATTGATGC
>JAQICW010000302.1 GCA_027858355.1 Desulfobacula sp. | reverse complement strand
GTCACTGTTGGTACAAATTTATTAGAGGCTTCCCAAAAAGCTGATATTTACATTAATGCATCCTGCAATGGGAAAGGGTCCTGCGGGAAATGCAGACTAATTTTACAATCCGGCAAAGTAACGTCTGAAAAAACATCGCTGTTAAGTAATAAAGAAAAAGAAAAGGGATATGTCCTAGCCTGTCAATCAAATATTCATGAAGATATCATTGTCAAAATTCCAGAAGAGACCATTGAAAAAAAACTGAGAGCCGCTGGAATGGGAGAGGCAGCAACAAAAAAACTTGCAGGACTTGTGGAGAAAATAGAACCCATTGTAGAAAAAATTTCCCTGCAGCTGGATTTGCCCACCATGGAGGATACTGTCAGCGATCTTGACAGGCTGAAACGACAACTCAAAAAGAGTGGATATGATATATCCAAAATGAGCACCAATATCAGAGTGATGCGGCAACTGACAGAGTCAGTAAGGGATGAAAACTTCAAAGTTGTGGCTTCCATATTATGGAAAAAATGCTCTTCAGAAATCGTTGATGTCAGCCCTGCACAAACCTTGAAACAATCGCTTGGCATGGCTATCGATCTGGGAACCACCTCTATTGTTGTTTATATTGTGGACATGGCCAATGGTGCCATATTAAGTGCTGCATCGGGTCACAATGGACAGGCCGCATGTGGTGATGACGTGATTAACCGAATTGTCTGTTCTGAAAAAGATGGTGTTAAAAAACTGCAAAAGATGGCTCTTTCCACTATCAATAATCTGACAAAACGGGCCATTGATTCAATCCATGCAGACCATAAGCAGATTGAAAATATTGTTATCTCAGGAAACACAACCATGACCCATCTGGTTTTGGGAATCAAGGCAAAATATATAAGAAGAGAACCCTATATCCCCACTATTTCTGAATTCCCCATTATTAAAGCCGGTGAAATCGGATTAAAAGCAGCCTATTATGCTGGTGTTTTTGTTATGCCCGGACCTGCCAGCTATGTTGGTGGGGATATCGTATCTGGAGTGCTGTATACGGGATTCAATAAATTTCAAGAGCCCACCCTTTTTATTGATATTGGAACAAATGGTGAGATTGTTGTAGGCAATGATGAATTCCTTATAACCGCAGCCTGTTCAGCAGGACCTGCTTTTGAAGGCGGAGGCATCAGGTGGGGAATGCGTGCAGAAGACGGGGCCATTGAAAAAATTACCCTTGACCCTGTAAGCTTTGAACCAGAGTATTCAACTGTTGAAAATGAGCGGGCAAGGGGTATTTGCGGGTCAGGGATGATTGATCTCTTATCTGAAATGTTTTTAAAGGGAGTGATAGGTCAGGATGGCAAATTTCAGATTGATGTGAATCATCCACGATTTATCCTGTTCAATGAAGAACCCGCGTTTATTATTGAGTTTGCTGACAATATTGACTCTGAAGAAGATATTATTTTTACCCAGTCTGATATAAAGAGTTTGATTCTAAGCAAAGCTGCTGTCTATGCTGGATTCACCATTCTCCTTAAACAGATTGGAATGGATTTTTCTTCCATCAGTCAGATGATTATCACAGGCGGGTTTGGACAATTTCTTGATATTGAAAAGGCAATAACCATAGGATTGCTTCCAGATATTGAAAGAGAAAAATTTAAATATATGGGAAACAGTTCCGTGGCAGGTGCCTATATGGCACTTCTTTCCAATACCTATCGCCAGCAGGCCATTGCTATTTCAAATGCAATGACCTATCTTGATTTTTCAAGTAACAATGCCTTTATGGAAGAATTTACCAGGGCGCAGTTCCTGCCCCATACTGATGCAAATTTATTTCCAAGCGTTCGCACCTAACTAAAACTACAAAGGAATTTATATAATGCTGAAAATATTGTCATTGATCCAAAAAAATCTGGTATGGACCATCCCGATTTCCATGGTATTCGGGTTGATCTATGGATACCTGTTTAACGCAGCCCCTTTAAAACAATTTATTATTCCGGTAACATTTATTATGGTTTACCCCATGATGGTTACATTAAATGTAAAAACTATTTTTAAAGGTCAGGATTTTAAACTCCAACTGGTAACCCAGATCATCAATTTCATATTCATTCCATTACTGGTATTTTTCATTGGAAAAATATTTTTAGCTGGTGATGATCCCAAATTCGCTCTTTGGGCTGTAGGGCTTTTTTTAATAGGTGTTTTGCCTACATCTGGAATGACCATCTCCTGGACCGGATTTGCAAAGGGAAATAAGGAAGCTGCAATTAAAATGGTTGTATTCGGACTTGTAATCGGGTCTCTTGCTGCGCCAATTTTTACTAAAATATTTATGGGTGCCACCATTGAAGTGAATATGCTTCACATGTTCAAACAGATTGCTATTTTCGTATTTTTCCCTTTATTTATGGGCCTTATCACCCAGTTTTTCGGAATGAAAAAATATGGAATGAAAAGATGGAATGAAAAGATCAAACCCAAGTTTCCTCCATTTTCTGCACTTGGAGTGGTCTTGATTGCCTTTCTGGCCATGTCCCTTAAAGCAAAACACATTATTGCCAATCCCGGGTATATTGTTAACATACTGATCCCTTTGACAGTCTTATATAAAATATCATATATTTTATTAACATAA
>JAQICW010000257.1 GCA_027858355.1 Desulfobacula sp. | reverse complement strand
TTAAATTAAAAAATCTGAACCAGGAGTTCAGTATCAATATTCCAGATGCCTGTAAAGATATTTCAACAGATCAACTTTGGTGAAAATATAATTTATTAAGGAAGGGTTGTCGGAATGTTTTTTGTTTGGAGACAAAAATTAAAGGTTCTTTGAGTGCCGACTATGTCTATTTATGTTGCGACACAAGGCTGGATTTAAAGGGGAGAACCATCATTAACAGTCTTGGGCTTTTTGCATCATAGGCATCCCTGAATACCTTTGCCCCTGTGGTTATACCAAAAGGACAATATTTTATGATGGGAGATAATCGTGATAACAGTGCTGATTCACGATTTTTTGGATTTGTAAAACAAAAGCTTATTCTATGTTAAGCAACCAAGGTTGTGATCTCCAGGAAAGGATCTTTTTTGCATCCTTGATGGAATAGATTCTTTAAAAAATTATCGTAATTGTATTCTTTTTTTACTTTTTTATGGGTTGATTCAAAAAAAATAAAAATAATTTTTCAATTCAACAGATTCTCGGCAGCTGTTCTCCTGTCAGCATATCTATGATTCTCAGCCCACCAATTGTGGTTTGTAAAAAGACCTTACCGGGATCAGCCTCTGTTACTTCACCAATGATCACTGCATCCTTGCCAAACTCGTCCTGCTGGATGGTCTCAAGTGCTTTCTGGGCATGTTTTTCCGGCACAAAGGCGATTAATTTGCCTTCATTGGCAATATATAAGGGATCAAACCCCAGCAATTCACAGGTTCCCTGGACAGGTCCCCGGACGGGCAGAGATAGTTCGTCTATTTTTATTCCCACCCGGGATTGTGCTGCAATCTCATTTAAGGTTGTACCAAGGCCTCCCCTTGTGGGGTCGCGGAGCACATGGATATCACAGTCAGACTGGATAATGGATTGAACCATTTTGTTTAACGGGGCTGAATCGGTTTTAATATCAGAATCAAATTTCAGGCCTTCCCTTGAGCTTAAGACCGCAATCCCGTGATCTGCTATGGTGCCGCTGACGATAATCTTATCCCCTGGTTTTGCATTGGCTCCAGACACATTAACATGGGGAAAAATTATGCCTATGCCAGAGGTATTGATAAAAATCTTGTCTGCTTTTCCTTTTGGGACAACCTTGGTATCGCCGGTTACAATCTTGACCCCGGCCTTTTTTGCTGCATTTGCCATGGATTCAAGGATGCGTTTAAACTCTTTTATTGGCAGTCCTTCTTCAATGATCAGCCCGACGCTGATATACTTTGGAATGGCACCGCACATGGAAATATCATTGACGGTTCCGTTCACAGCCAGATCACCGATATTCCCGCCGGGAAAAAAAATGGGATCCACCACATAGGAATCCGTGGAAAAAGCAAGCTTTGTACCTTCAACATCCAGGGTGGCCCCATCATCCTGTTTTGATAATTCAAGATTTTCAAACAAAGGCAGGATCAGTTTAGAAAACATTTCATGGGAGACTTTTCCCCCGGAACCATGGTCTAACAATATTGTTTCTTCAGTCATTGTTCTTCCTCATATCTCAAAACTCATAACTCATAACTCATTACTAACCATATCTATAAAAAGCCGCACAAGCCCCTTCGCTTGAGACCATACAAGGCCCAACCGGTGTCATGGGGGTACATTTTTTCTTGTAGAGGGCGCATTCTTCAGGGGTTTTCAACCCCATGAGGATTTCACCGCAGGCACATCCTCTGGGTTCAGGCACATTGGGCATATCCATTCCAAATTTTGTGGCTGCATCAAATTTTCCATACTCATTTTTCAGGCCCATACCGCTCAAAGGAATTTCACCGATTCCTCTCCAGAAAGCATTATTGACCTCAAAAACCTGGTTCATGATCTGTTTTGCCTTTACATTTCCTGCATCGGACACAGCCCTTGGATATGCATTTTCAAGGGCAGGTTTTCCCGCCTCATTCTGCTGGATTAAAAGCAGGATGGCCTTTAAGATATCAATGGGTTCAAAACCTGCAATCACAGAGGGCATATCATATTTTTCAAAGGTGCCCCTATAGGCATTGGTTCCCGTAATCACAGAGACATGGCCCGGAAGGATAAAACCGTCAATCTCTACTCCGTCGGTTTCCATCAAGGCGGCCAGGGCTGGAGGTGTGAGTTTATTGGCCGAATAAATGAAAAAATTATCAACGTTTCCCCTGATTGCCATGAGAATGCCCGCTGCAATGGTGGGAATGGTTGTTTCAAACCCTACGCCGCAAAACACCACTTGTTTATCTTTGTTGTCCCTGGCAATGTTAATGGCATCTGATATTGAATAGACAATCCTCACATCACCACCAACTGCTTTCTCTTTTCCCAGGGTCGAGCTGGACCCTGGAACCTTAATGAGATCCCCAAAGGTTGTCACAATAACATTCTCAACCCTTGCAAATGCCACAAAAGCATCAATATCTTTTTGAGCCGTCACACACACGGGGCAGCCCGGACCGGAAAGAAGGGTGATGGTTTCAGGCAGTACACTCCTGATGCCATGCCTGAAAATAGAGGTGGTATGGGTTCCGCAGACCTCCATCAGTCTTAATTTTTTTTTACTGACAGAATTAATTTTTTTCACAAGATCCCTTGCAAGCGCCCCATCCCTGTATTCTTCAATGTATTTCAGACCCATGTGCTAATTTCCTTTAAAAGGCAGCCGCAACCATTGCCTGGCCCAGACAGATTCCACCATCCCCGGTTGGGACCTTTGTATGTGTATATACTTTAAGACTGTTTCCTTCAAGAAGCTTAATCATCTGGTTCAGGATGATATCATTATTAAACACCCCTCCTGAAAGAACGATTTTTTTAATATTTGTTTCTTTGCTGACTTTTATGGCAGCAGTTGAAAAAGCACGGGCCAGGGTATGATGAAACTTTGAACTGATACTGCTGACAGGTTTATCCTGTTTTTTATCCTCTACAATCTGCCGGACACAGGGCATCATATCAATGATAAACAAGTCATCCCCATCCTTGGTTTTATTTTGTAGAATATCAAAGCCATAAATATCATCTGCCGGAACATTTGCTGGCCGATATTTGCCTGCGAAAGCTTCCAGTTCCATTGCAGCCTGGCTTTCATGGGAAATTTTATGCCGGATGCAAAGAAGAGAGGCAATGGCATCAAACAATCTTCCTGCACTGGATGCCAGAGGAGAGTTGATATTTTTTTCCATCATCTGGCAGACAAAAGACAGCTTTTCTTTTTCCATTTCTTTAATATAGGGAATATCCAGACTTAAAAAATTCTTTCCAAAGGCTTGATAAAGAATTGATGCTGCCATGCGCCAGGGTTCCAGGACAGCAGCATCACCCCCCGGCATCCTGATATAT
>JAQICW010000242.1 GCA_027858355.1 Desulfobacula sp. | reverse complement strand
ACCTCCTCTATTATCTATTAGGGACTTTATAAAAATAAAACTACGCATTTCTAAAACAGGCAGCCAGTATTGACGGACGTCTTTACCTCTGCGTTAGGTAGATTATTTCTTGGGAAATCCCTTACTAATTGATATTACTTTACCCCCTCCATAACGCAACAACGCAAGCCTGACCCCAATTCTTTCACCCATCCTTTCACAAGTTCATCCAAGCCCCAGGTTAATTAAAACCATGAAAATATTTCCAGAAAGGAACAACATTTATTCCATCAACATTTATTTCCTGATTGTATGTAATGATGCTCCTTGAAATGGGTTCATAATAATTGTCTATCTTTTTTAATGCCCCCACTTCTCTTTTTTGATTTTGATCGTTCAGTTCATAACACACCTGGACAGCTTCCAGGGTATTGTCTTTGTTTTTTATGATAAAATCACACTCAAACCCTTTATTGTAGAAATAAAGCTCTTTTCCTGTTTTATGAAATTCACTGAAAACCAGATTCTCCAGCAGCGTGCCGCTGTTTGAAGAAAACTGAAAAGACAGGTTGATGAATCCATTATCAATCACATACGGCTTTTTTTTATTGTTCTGCTGTTCTTTTAGCAACCAGGAAAACAATTTTAGTTCGGTTAGCAGATATGCCTGCTGTAGATATTGGACAAACTCTTTTGCGCTTTTATCATGAATACTGATGGCTTTTGCCAGTGAAGCGTAAGAAAAAGGTGACGTGATGTTTGAAATCAGATAATAGCTTAATTCTTGGAAACTTTTTATATCCCGGATATGATTGTTTGAAACACAATCTTTTAACAGGATGGTATCATAATAGGATGAAATGATATCCCGCTTGAGTTCTTCATCACTGTCATAAACTTCCACAAAGGAACCATATTTTAACATGGTATCAACAATTGCCAGGGCATTGGCCCTATTTTGGACAAGTTGGATATATGATGTAATGCCATTGATTTTCAAAAGTTCCGAAAAGCTTAAAGGGTATACCATGAGGGAGAGGAACCTGCCTGTCAGTAGTGTGGCAAATTCACCGTTCAGAAGAGATGAATTCGAACCCGTAATAAATATTTTTTCAAACTCTTCGTTGTCATAGGCTGTTTTAACATATTTTTCCCAGCCTGTTATTGCCTGAACCTCATCTAAAAAAAGATACTTGACTTTTTTTCCGGTCAATTTTTGAGCAGTTTCAACTATTTCATAAAGTTTTTCAGGCATTTTATCATATTTTATGAAAAAGGGATCTTCAAGATTAAGGTACAGAATTTCCATGGGATCGCAGGATTTGATCAGATGATTGATAACCAGCTTGAATAATGTGGATTTCCCGCTTCTTCTGATTCCCTGCAAAACTTGAATGTGCTTGACAGACAGATTTTGAACCAGCTTTTGGAATAGATCTCTTTGATAAAGACCCGTATAAGCCTGGTCCCAATGTCTATTATGTGATACAAGTATTTTTTCAATATCGTGATATTCGATAACGTTTAATTTTGCATATTATAGCACGAGATACTCGTGTGTCAAGCATGTTCTAATCAGGTTGGTTGAATCTTCACCATTCACCATTAAAAAAAGTCTAACCCCAAGTTTGCCCCTATAGACCCGCTATAGGGGCAAAAATAATGTATTTGATATTGCCGGATTCACCATAAAGCCATGTTTGAGATAAAATGCCTCTGCTTTGTTGCTGAGTGCATGAACGATGAGAACTCGGGCACCGATCTGTTGAGAAACATTAATTGAGCGTGCAACCGCATCCTTGAGCAATCCTTGACCAATGCCTGCTCCCTGACAGCCCTGGTCCACAGCCAGGCGACCCAGAATCAGCGCAGGGATAGGATCGGGCATATTTCTCCTGATCCGTCCGGGTGCATCCCCATTGTCAACACTGCCTGCTGCAATGGCGTAGTAACCCATAACCTGTTTGTCATCGCACACCACATAAGTACGTGAACCTCCGCCATACTCATTTTTTAGTGCCCGACGGATCAACCATTCATTGAGCGAGTCAATTCCACAATCGAAACCAGCTGTCTGGTGATCAACCGTCAAGGAGGTGGGAGGGCTTAATCTTCCCATTGTGCCTTGCCAGCCAGAAGTGTTTGAACTGCTTTATTGTCACTTAACGGGACATTCAAAGCAGCGTCAAAGGCTTTAAACGATTCGTCATCCAACATAAAGTAACGCCGATCACACAGGACATGCTCAGCTTCCCGGCAGGCCGCTTCAAGAATAAAATCAGTCATTTTTTTATGTGTAGCAATGCAAGCACGATCTATCAGTTCTCGCTGGGCAGGAAATGCACGAAGGTTTATTGCGGAGGTACGCCGACTTGCAGCAGTATTTCCATGAATCATGATTTCATCTCCAATAAAAATTATTTGTCTACACAAAGACTATACAAAAACGTATTTATATTGTCAACACAAAAAAGAAACGGGGCCGGACCGAAAGCGCCGATTAAAAGTCGAAGAACTTGTCCTGACGTTGAGTTTTATCAAGGTAATTTCAATAATGGGCTGAGGTCAGGTATACTTTACCCCCAAACAACCACAATAAGCGAAGCCTGACCCCGTTAGTTCGGGGTGTACTCGGGGACGATGTGCTTGAGCAGGGTTTTGATTTTTTCTGTGTTTTGGGATTTGGCGATTTCGATGAGGTGGTCGATGTCGCAGTTGAGCTGGTCTTGTTCGCAGGTCATACCGGAAAGCACCATGATTTTGTTGTGGTCCGTGGGCACGATGTCTTCGCCTTCTGTGATCAGTTCTTCGTAGAGTTTTTCGCCGGGTCGAAGGCCGATGTATTCAATCTTGATGTCCTTATCAGGTTCAAACCCGGAAAGCCTTATCAAATCCCTTGCCATATCGGCAATCTTCACAGACGTCCCCATTTCCAGGATAAAGATTTCACCCCCATTGCCCATGGCACCGGCCTGGAGAATCAATTGGCTGGCCTCGGGAATGGTCATAAAATAGCGGATCACCTCAGGATGGGTAATGGTAATGGGCCCGCCCTGTTCAATCTGCCGCTTGAACAATGGCACCACCGAATGGCACTTACACTGACCTTTCCATCAATAAGCTCCCCCATGCCTGGCAGAGTTTTAAACACAAGTCCGCTTTCCTTGCATTGCTCCACTATGGCCCGCATCTGCTCAGACTTTGCAGAAGGAACTGCAATCAAAACCTCATTGGCATCCATCGGATATATCCTCGGACATCATCTCAAAATAAAGGCGCAGGCAAACCCTTGAACCGGAAATGAATAAAATCGTCACCACCCCATCAATTACCAGAATCGACCGGGCAAACCCCGTAAAGCTATGGCTGAATATAATAAGCGCTATAATCACCAACGTACTTAAAACAGACGCTTTTATAATATTAAAAAG
>JAQICW010000206.1 GCA_027858355.1 Desulfobacula sp. | reverse complement strand
TCCCAGAGTATGAGGCTGATTTAATTCAAATGGTTGCATAATCAGATACATCCGGTGAAAACCTTGCCCTAAAAAGAAAGATAAGTAAGATGTCCCCGGAATTACGGAATTAAAATTGTAACTGGGCATCGGACTTTCGGATATAAGTGGGAGCAAGGATATTTTCCGGGTTATCTAAAAAATTGTCTTTTGAAGTAAGGGATAAAACAAGGGCCGCTGCATTCACAGAATCAAAAAAATTGTGGACAATTACGGGATGGTCTGCAGTTTGTTCAATGATATCTCTATAGGCTTTTGACCCTGACCCTGCAAACAGTGTGGGTCCTTTTGTCATCTTGATGGCCTCTTCCGGGCTGACAACCCTTTCACTAGTTTTGGAGACAAGACTGCCATGATCAAATTGATAGACTGCACAATAGACCTGGTTTCTTCTGGCATCCATCATGACACAGACGGGCATGGAAGAATGAACAAAGCAAAAGGCTATGCCATCAAGGCTTGAAACTCCAAGGGCAGGTTTTCCCATGGCATAGGCCAGGCCTTTTATCACACTGATACCGATGCGAAGTCCGGTAAAGCTGCCCGGTCCTCTGGCAGCAGCAAAAGCGTCAATATCAGCAGGTTCCAGGCCAGCTCTTTTTTCAAGCATATGTTCAATCATTTTTACCAATCGTGTGGAATGGGTCTGCTTGACTTCCCAGAACTCTTCACAAACAGGAGAATCCCCATCAACAATTGCCAGGCTGCATCCTTGTTCTGCTGTGCTCAGACAAAGAAGTTTCACTCTATTTAAGCCTTTTCTTTTTTAATTTTTACTTTTACTGGTTTTACTTTTACGGGTTTTACTTTTAAGGGTTTTTCTTTTACTGGTTTTTCTTCAAGGGCTATTTCAAGGGCTTCACGAATATCTTTAACACAGGTAAACTTTATTTTATTTTTAATAACCTTTGGCATATCATATAAATCACTCCTGTTTTTCTCGGGAATGATTATATGGTCTATTCCGGCCCGCAACGCCCCAAGGGCTTTTTCTTTAAGTCCGCCAATGGGCAAAACCCTTCCTCTCAGGGAAATTTCACCCGTCATGCCCACTTTATTATTTACTTTACGCCCTGTAAATGCGGAAATCAATGCTGTTGTCATGGCGATACCGGCTGAAGGGCCGTCTTTTGGAATGGCACCTGCAGGCACGTGAAGATGAATATCATTATTATCAAGGTCTTCTTTACTTATATCAAATTTATCTGCATTGGCTTTTGTATATGTAAGAGCAGCCCTGGCAGACTCCTGCATCACTTCACCGATCTGCCCTGTTACCAGCAATTCTCCTTTGCCCTGATAAAGAGACACTTCAATATAAAGCTGCTCTCCACCGACTTCAGTCCATGCAAGCCCCGTGGCCAGACCAATCTGACTTTCTTCCTGGTCAAGCTCAGTAAGATATTTTGGCGGGCCAAGATATTTTTTGAGATTTTGTTTGGTTATTGAAAATTTACCATTTTTACCCTCAGCAATCTTTCTTGCAATTTTTCTGCAAATGGTGTCCAGTTTCCTTTCAAGACCCCGCAGGCCCGCTTCCAGTGTATACTCTCCAATAATTTGCTCCATTGCTCCAGAGCTTATATTGATTGATCTGCGGACAAGCCCGTTATCTTTCAATTTTTTGGGAAACAAATGGTTTTCGGCAATCACCTTTTTTTCCTGCCGGGTAAATCCGGAGATTCTGATCACCTCCATCCTGTCCAGCAAAGCGGAAGGGATGGTATCAGAAATATTGGCCGTTAAAATAAAAAGCACATTGGAAAGGTCAAAAGGCATATTCAGATAATGATCAGAAAATTCAAAGTTCTGTTCAGGATCAAGGGCCTCTAGGAGGGCGGAAGAAGGATCTCCCCTGAAATCATTTCCCAGCTTGTCAATTTCATCTAACATAAATACAGGATTATTTGTATTACATTGTCTTAATCCCTGCAAAATCCTTCCCGGCATGGAACCGATATAGGTTCTTCTATGACCCCGGATTTCAGCCTCATCCCTGATACCGCCCAGAGATACCCGATGAAATTTACGCTTCATGGCTTTGGCTATGGCCTGTCCAAGCGATGTTTTCCCAACACCCGGAGGACCCACAAAACAAATGATCTGTCCCTTTTTTTTAGGATTTAATTTTCTGACACTCAAATATTCAAGAATTCTTTCTTTGACTTTATCCAGACCAAAATGATTTTTATTCAGGACTTCTTCTGATTTTGGGATATCAAGAAAATCTTTTGTTGATTTGCTCCATGGCAACTCAACGATACAGTCAAGATAAGTCCTTACAACCGAAGCTTCCGAAGAGTCAGGATGCATCTGTTCAAGACGTTTCAGCTGCTTTTCTGCCTCTTTTTCACAGTCCCTGGGCATTTTACATCTTTTAATCTTTGCTTTGAATTCTTTAATTTCAGCAAGCTTTTCATCACTCTCCCCAAGCTCCCTGTGAATTGCCTTCACTTGTTCTCTAAGATAATAATCCCTTTGATTCCTGGAAATCTCATCCTTGACATCTATTTGAATTTTGGCTTGAACAGTTGAAAGATCCAGCTCTCTTGCCAAAAGATCATTCACTTTTTTCAAACGTTCGGTTCCATCTATAATTTCAAGTAAATTCTGGGCATCTTCAACCTTTAAATTTATATTGGAAGCAACAAGATCAGCAAGTTTACCCGGAGATTCAATATGTGACAGCAAATCCCCGACATCCCCTGAAAACTCTCCTTTGAGCGCCAGCAATTTTTCACTGGACTCTTTGACATTCCGCATTAAAGCTTCATCTTCAATATTGAGTTCCAAAGGATCGACATCTTTTAAAATTTCAATATGAACTTTTAAAAAAGGTTTCTCTTTAACATACTCCAATACTTTTGCCTTGGCCAACCCCTGAACCAAGGCCTTAATCCTGCCATCGGGCAACTTGATCATTTTTTGAATCCTGCCAATGGTACCGACCATATAAAGATCCTCAGGTGTTGGTTTTTCCACTTCAGAATCTTTCTGAGCGGTAAGAAAAATATAACGATCATATTCAATAGTCTCTTCAACTGCTCTAATGGATTTTTTACGGCCAACAAACAATGGCAGCAACATATCGGTAAACACAACGATATCTCTTACCGGCATCATGGGAAGGGTTGTGGGGATATTTTCTAAATTGCTTTCTTTTTCTATGATTTCAATCAGATCATCAATATCTGCTTCAGCCATTTTAACTCCTTGACATTCATTATTAGTTCTTTCATATTTGACTCTTTACAATAAAGCATATTTTTTGTTTTACAATGTCCTTAAAAAAAAAATTAAAGGGAAAAATAAAAATTATGATATTTGACTATTTTTCCATGCCTGCCATGTTTTTTTTAATCATTGGCGCCTGTATTGGAAGCTTTTTAAATGTTTGTATTTACAGGATACCTGAAAATAAATCCATTGTCTTTCCTGGTTCATTCTGTCCTGTCTGTAAAAAAGGTATTCCTTTTTATTGCAATATTCCCGTCTTAAGCTATATGTTTTTAAAAGGCCGGTGCAAGTTCTGCCTTAAGCCGATATCCATACGATACCCTTTAATAG
>JAQICW010000158.1 GCA_027858355.1 Desulfobacula sp. | reverse complement strand
GTCCTGTTGGAGCAAACCCGTGGCTTTTATCGACTCTGCAAGTTCTACCAGGCCTGCGTTGTCAAAATCGATCCTGGCTTGATTTGGATTTGGAGATATTTGTTCTACTCGAATTTTTTGAATTGTGTCATGTGACACATTTTTTGTTTTCCTATTCCTGCTAATTCGTTTAATCATTTAACGATATCCATTAATGGTTTAAATGAATACATTGCCGGACGTCTACCTTAGAGCATTAGATAAAAAATATAAGAGACGATGCGGTTCTGGCGGAACATAACACCAGCATCACCCCTATATAAATGATTTTTTTACACCACCACTAAAAAAAAAAGAACGCTCCGCTTCACCCGCCCGCGCGGCATCCAACGAAACCCCGCTGGTGAAACAACCAAACCGTGAAGCCAACCTCGCCCGCCCTCCAAGCCCGTAGCGCGGGTCAGTGTGCAAGTGCTTGTTGGACGCTCTCTTGCACATTTTGAAAACAAACCTCCCATCCACCAAATCAAATCGCAGGGGCGAGACCCCTCAGTAAATCCCCGGAATCAACCGATAGCGCACGCGCCGCGCATAGTCTCGATAGCCCGGCAACTCTTCCTGTAGAGTCTGGTCTTCCAGTGCGGTTCTGATCACCGCGATGATCAACGCCACCACTGCCGGAATAAGTGTCCACACCGAGCCTAAGGCCAGCACAATGCCCAGCAGTGGCGGAATATTTCCGGCATAGCCCGGATGACGCACAATCCGGTATGGACCACTGTCACACACCACATGCCCTCGATCCGCCTGAATACGCACCACGCTGGAGAAAAAGCGGTTCTCTACCAATGCCCACACACCGAAAGCGTATCCGAGCGAAATCAAGATGAAGCCGAGCACGATGAGCCATAGCGGAAATACGGGTGACCAGCCATAGCGGTGATCCAGCCCTGCCACTATGACCAGTGGGAAAACTAAACTCAGCGCCATCAGCGGAGCAAGCACTTTGTCCCAAGCTTTCGCGCTTTGGATCTTCTCAATATTTTGTCGTTCGGCCAACAACCCCGGATGCCGCTGTTCCGCCCAAATGCGCCCCCCTATGGCGGCGGCAACGATTAGCAGTGAATAGACCCACGCCTGCCACCAACCGAAATCCCCTCCGCATACCAATAGAACCAGTGGTATTAAGAGATACACCACAACTAAACCGATCCACTGGCGAGGGGACACTGTTTGAACCATCTTTTGATTAACCGTCTTCGATGACATACCATTCCTCCAAATCACGTGATTTTTATTGAACGCCCAACGGTTGAGTTCAGGGGCCGCCGACCGAAGGGAGGGAACAAGGGTTCCACTAAATTCGATTAAGGGCGACAGAGTTTAAAGTTACCACAAATTTAAAAAAAGCCGCCCCTTGCGGTCCGCTGCAACGATGGGTTAGCTATCGTTTTTACTCTGTTTTTGCGGTTTGAGATTCTCTAAGTTTTGTTCTTTTCCAATTTCAATGATATATTCATCTTTAGCTTTGTCATACTTGTAACTAAAGAGTTCAAGGTAATCTTCAGAGACTAATTTTAAACAATCGTAAACCTGTTTTGCTGGTATTCGCCAAATACAATTTTTTTTGTCATAATCACTTACGACATAAAACGAGTCCCAATTTCTTGTTTCATCTATTAGCATTAAAAATAGGATTGAATGGATAAATTGGTTTGCAATGTACATTGTTTTTTTATTCTGTTTTATTTCATTTTCTAAGTCATACGATCTCTCAAACCAATGTCTATCGATTGGACGCAACGGTCTTCCATTGAAAGGGGAAGAAAATATTTCAAATTTGAAATCAATAGTTTTTTTTGAAATCCTGTGCAATTCTATTAGTCGCCTGACTATAAAAAAACTCAAAATAACATCTCTTTCCATTAGTTCGAGTCTTCTTTCGGTAAGCCTTTTAGGAGATTTCTTCCAGGCAAGTTCTTTAGCCGTTGAAGCTAAAAATTCTTTCCAATATCGGGATTCCATATCTATTTCCGCTGTTAAATTTTCAAATTATAGTTATAGGCGATAAGATAGCTAACACCAGAATCTACGGTGAAATCCGTAGCATTCTATTGTTGAGATAAATCTAAAATCGATTTCAGCTTTTCAGTTGCTGTAATTCTCTTTTTGGGTTCCATCCTTGATATATTTTCGACCTTCCACTTTATCTCCGGTAGGTTTTCAAGACCCGAAATTGAAAGCAAACTGAAATCAGGTATTCCCATTTTAACAGACAACAGAAATTTCCGTTCATTCCTTGAAAATTTGGCGAAAGCAATTCTGACATGGGTCGATTGTGACTGGCAAGGTATATGACAAACGCTTGACTGACTTCTTCATTCAGGCCTCTTGCCTCAGAAAGGAGCTTGATATCAAACAAATCTCGAGGATGCTGACGATCCAAAGCTGCACATATCTTCCCACCATAAAGATCTGCAAAAGAGAGTACCGGGATTTCCATTTCCATCTTGAAAGTGTCTCCGGCATTTTTGCATAATGGTTTTGAAATCGGGGGATAACAGCTTCCCCTCAATATCAACAGATAACCGCGGCAGATTCAAATGAAAAAAATTCAAAGCAGTCCCGCCTTTTAGAGCAAACTTTTTTTCCTGCCCCACTATTGGAAGAACGGACAGCATTAATTTAGCCTGCTCAAAATATTTGTTCATTTTCATGGGATATCCGTTAAACTGATACTCTTTATTTCATCAGGGACTGTTATTTGATATTTTTTATTTAAAATCCCATTGGCTGCAACCTGTCGTTTTCCTTTTCCCAAGTCAATATTTTTTATATCCAATTTCTGAAACCAGGGCATATTATATGTGTCCGCAAAATAGAGGAATAATCGTTTTGCTTTTATTGAACTGCATGTTTCAAGAAGCGTTTGTACGAATTCACATCGCAAGGATAAAAGACTCTCCATAAAATGGCCAGCCTCTTCAAACGAATGACAATTCGGAACCAGGGCACACAGTTCAAACATGGCACGCTCGGGAGCAGACCCTTTTATTTCAAAATTGCCAGCGTCAAAACGCATTAATCCAAAATCCGGCCGGGGTTGGAAAATATTTAACCGTTTGAAACACAATTCATCCTCCCATGGGTGTTTCATAAACCAGGTTGGCGGTTGGATTTTTTTTGATGCAAAAAGATATATTTTTGCTGTTTGTCCCAACTGGAGATTATGTCCAAATCCGGATAATTCCAAAGCAGTTTTTCCACCAGCATGCACACAAAGATCTAATTGACTCTGAACAGCATACAATCCCCCGCGCCAATCAACAGAATCTGCATATTGAATATATGCGCCGCCGCCTATTTTAGTCACCCAGGGTGCTTTCTGATAATAATCTAATAGTTGCTGATATCCGCCATGTTCTCGAAACCACGTTAATGTTCCCACTGTTCCTTTGGGCCAGTTACGAAGAATTCGGTTTAATATGTTTCTGTTTTCACCAGTCATGTTTGTGATTATAAGTCAAAGCTAAACTAAATTCAAGCAGGTAGTTTAATATTGTTATGATTTAACAAGTTATACTTGTGATTTATTAACCTATTTATCAAGATCTTCTGGTAATAACTGAACAGGTTGTAAGATGCTTTTAATAGTGAATAGCATTAGTCTAAACCAAGAATCTTCCTATGATGCTTTGCAAAATAGTGGCATTTGTCTTTCAATTTCTTAACGTCATTGGGCTGATTTACATCGATTATTTCGAGATATAGCATCAATTCGCCAATTAGTTCTGAACCTGTTGTCCAAACACCGTGAAGAAGTTCATCAAGTTTTTTAGACTCTGTTTCATATCCATGAAATTGGAACAATTCAATTAGTTTCTCCACGGCTGTGTAAAATTCCTCTGTGGTTTTATATAGTTTTTTTTATAACATAGCCTTCAGCGGCGGGGCTTTTTGCGTCCGATGCAAGGCATGGTTATGGTCTTTATTTTATTACTGGCTCTGTCACACCAGAAATAACTCTTAAGGCATTTATTGCCTCAATTAATGTAATTTTTTTATCACCATCCATGTCACCCCATGTGAGGATAGCTCCAACCATTTGATTCATTTGTTCTTCTGTATAACAGCCGCCGCTGATACCTGTTGTTCCGTAACTGGCTGAAACGGATGTTGTTGTGAAAAAGATATCGGTATCAACAAATTCGTTTTCAGCATTAATATCATTGTACTGTACTACGATTGACCCTACAAGCCCGAGAAAACCAGAAGAAGGTATATCGGTTGTGTTGTTCAGAAATTTGCCTAAAGATGGGTTTCCTTCTCCATACACTAACTGATAGCTGGGGATATTACCAAAAACCAGCGTACCTGTTACAGGAGCTATTGGAGCACCTGTTATTACAATCAGCCGATCTGATCGATCAATACTATCAACTTGGATAGATGCACCAGTGGAATCCCAAACGAATGCCCCTTTATTAATCGAAACGCTGAAATTAGATGTTGCTTCACGATAAAAGCCTACGTTAGTATCTTCAGAAAAGTCCACCGCTGGCAAATTAAAAGTATAAGTTGCATAAACAGATTGACCTAACTCGAGAACCGTCGAAAGATCGTTTGGAACTGTGCCACCGTTTGGAGTTTTCACATTAACGGATGTAACAATTCCATGAATTTTTACCGTAATTGATGTGTTTGCATAAACACTTGTGGTAAAATAGACCAAACATACGAAAAAAACTGATATTAACCTCGTCACATAGATTCCCATAGCTTCTTTCTCCTTGTTTTGTTTTATTATTAGTCATGTTCGCACCATAACAAGTAATTGAACAGGTCTGTTAATCTTGTAAATTTGAATGATATCCGGCTAAACAAATTAAAAACATGAATAAAGAATCCGTATCAATATTTTTAATACCTGTAAAGGTATTTCACCAAATCAACCTATGGTGGAAATATAATTTATTCAGAAAGAATATGTCGAAATATTCTTTATTGAATAAAAAATATCGTTTGAGATAGGCATATGATCCTTCTGCAGACCAAGTTGATATCTTTTTGCGTGAAGCAATGTTTTAGTAAACTTGTCCAAGAAATAACCGTTTTCCCCGTTTACAAAGCCCCTTTTTTATAGTGCCAAACAATTAACCATTATGAATCAGTTCCTGTTCTACAACCTGAAGGTCCTTCTTTTGTGAGGCGATGGCCATACCATGGAAACATGGGTTTGCGGATCATTAACACCCTGGTCCTCTCCCGGGGCATTTTTTTTCCTTGAGACTCCAAACTACGGCTTACAAACCCCACAAGGCACACACCCCGCCGTGATTGCCTCATGCCGACCTGGAAAATACCTTTGTGCAATTATTGCAATCAAAATACCGGCACCCGGGTCCATGAAAGTTCATACTTTTAACGTTCCCCCTGACCAGCTTGCATGTTAGATCCTGATTGCCGATATTAATCACCTTCCCAGCCCATATATTTGCCCCTTGTGCCCGGGCCTCTTTTTCAGCAGACAGGAATGCGGAATGGTGGCGCTCACTCTTCCCGTATTTGGTGTAATAGGGAGAACCATCCCCTCCCGGACAAGTTCAAGGTTGTAATTTTCCCTGTCCAGGATCACATACGCCAAGAGCCTGCCATATTTTCCCCGGGTTCTGCTCTTGAATATCTCTGTACCTGGTTATTGAATAATGCCCATAAACGTATAAATTGCCTCTTGAAGTCCTATTTGACCGTCATCATTGACGTCAGCTTCGGGATAGATATCAGAAGGTGGGTCGATGAGGGTGATTACCTGCAGAGCTAAAATTGTATCCAGGATGTCGACATTGCCGTCATTATTGATATCTCCCAGCAAGACAATTAGGTTAGGGCTATATATGCCGCTGGTTATCTTACACTGCCCTGCATATATGGTAACAGTTTCATTCGTGGGTATATCCCAGCCAGAAACCTCTTTGTACGATATAGTATGGTCTCCGGCGATTAAACCGGTGGCGGTAGCGCCACTGTTTTGCCAGGCACCACCATCGGCCCTCCATTGAGCACCTACATCGATTGCCTCCTGGGGGGTGATTGTCACTGTCAAAGAACCAGGCGGGTCATCAACTGTGACATCTGGAACCATAGGGGCTTGTTCAACATTTCCGGCATTATCCCGTGCCTGGCTGTAGAATCGGTAGGTATGTCCAGGCTCACCAGAGAAGTATGCGGAGGTTTCCTGGGTGTTGGACAGCCAGATTTCATAGGCCGCGTCATTGTCAGATACAAGGATATCATATCCCCCAAGCCCTGAACCATCAGCAACATCATGACCAAGCCAGCTCACCTCAAAATTTGTTGCATCAATGAAGTCAACGCTGCTTTGTACCACGCTGCTCGGATAATCAGCGTCAATGGTGTTAAAGATTGGCGGCGTTTCCACCGGCTCATTTACGTCAAAGACGATTGCCGCCTTGGCATCAATTACATCACCGGTTACTGTGTCTTCTTTTGCCTGGATTGTATATGTCACAAAGCCCTGGCCCACGCCGGTCTCAGGATCATTCACCGGCAGAAATCCAGCCAATGGGTTTGTGGGCGGCAGACCGGTATCAGGATCAATGGAACGGAATGTCCAGAAGGCCTCGTTTGTGGTGACATCAATTCCGGCGATAACGTCCACGTAAACGCCAAGGGAATCAACCACATCGAGACGGTTGGTGTAATAAGCCCGATTTTCCGGGACTTGAAATATATGATCACCGAATCCAAAACTGCCGAGACGGAATTTGCGGATGTTGAGATCAGGGTCTAACTGCTGCCTGATGGAAACGACCAGTGCAGGTACAGTTGCCAGTTCCGGGTCATTTTCGAAGTGGATTGCGTATGGCAATGTTTGGTCTTTGTTTTTCCAGTTTTGGAAGCTATAGCCGGTTGGGCCGACTATTTCGTTAGGATCAAATACAAAACCCTCCAAACGACATTTGCGTAATTGATTAGCTAATATTTTTGTACATTTAGCTATGCAATTTACAGGATCATTCATTTTAAATACTGGAAACCCTGGTATTTTAAAACCAAATGTTGGTGGCCACAGACACTTCTGCCAGCAAAATACAACCGGATTGTGATATGCTCCAAGTTCTTTTAACTCTTCACATATGAAATTAGATTTGCCTTTATTATTCGCATTAAGTGCAATCAAATGATTCATATAATTTGTACTTACTTCTTCGCCTTGGATATAGTCGGTGTAATTCATCTCATATTCATTTACTAACCCAGTATCAATAAAATTCATTCGAAAAACAAATTCCCTAAAAACTATAGAGTCTTCCGATTGTTGTAATAATTCTGCGCTAGTCTCATCTGGATTGGCAAGTATTTCTAATCGAAATTCTTCTATATCTGTAAAGACTTCATTAATATATTCATCAAAATCGTATGTTAAAGTAAATATAGCAAGCGGGAATTCAGTTGTGTTGATGTTATTCATTACGATGGTATAATTCAGCTTTTCACCAGGCGAAAAATTTGTTGTTAAAAATGTTATCAATTTCATCTCTACTTCCTGCCCCTCTTCAATTAATAATTTCCCCGGCGTAACGTCTTCGTAAGCCATGTCAACAAAAATATCACTAATTTTATAAAGATTAGGCGAATTCAATATATTCTTAACTTCAATATAGCTCGGTAAAACTGTATATATGAAGATGAAAGGTATATCAACATTGCCATTATTAATTAGAGTGAATTTGTTTGGGAAATTACTTCCAACTCTATATATCTGGTTTGAGTCTGAAATCGTTTCAAATTTAAATCCCGTTGATAGTTCAATTGTAAAACCTTCAAATAATGATTCTTGAATGGAATGATCGCTCTCCACAATAATATCATATGTCCCCAACGCCACACCACTCAAATCCCATCTAATCTTCAACTCCATTGTATTAACAAACTCAACAACCTTTCCTTCCAGCAAAGAATCATCAGAAAGCCTGAGGAAAACCTGAGTTGTTTCTCTAAAACCCGCCCCGGTCAGTGTACACGTAACCCGCCCTCCTGCACCACCGACATCAGGTGTGATACCGGTTATAGAAAAGGACAGTGGTTCAATAAGCAGTGTGATATTCTGGGAATCAACTTCCGAAGGCAGATCTCTCGCATAGATCATAATATAATATGTGCCCGCCTGGGTGGAGGGAACAAGAACATCCTGACTGGCTGTAAACGGAATATTCCCGGCATGATCATAATCACTCAGGGTCGGAACTCGACCAAATGCTACATAGACTTCATTGGCGGCACCCTGAACATCGCTGGTCAAGGTTATTTTTAAATCAAGGTCTTCGGCAACATCGATCCGGTAATATTTCTTTTGATGACCGCCCAAAACCGTTGCTTCCATCGGGACATTGCCTTCCAATGATGCTACAGACACAGTAATAGTATCATCAGAGACAAGGGTATTGTTGCTGAGATCACTTTCTCTAATATTATTTTTGAGGTCTGTGCGCACGGCAACATAATGCTCACCTGTGGCAACACCCGGCAATATTGCCGTAATAGTTCCACCGGCATCAGCGGCAAAAGTCTTGCTCAGGTTGACCTTCATGCTCATTCGCATTGAGGCGCCTGGGGCAAGGTTAATATTACGAGTAACAGTGCCCAGCATCGGGTCGGTGTATTCCCAGGTAGTGTTCTCCGAGATATACACGCCTTCTTTCATCCTGCCCACAGCAGTATTCTGACCCTGGTTTTCAATTGTCCAGCTGATTGTTACCGGATTGCCTGGCGCTGCACTTTCAGGAACCGTTATGTCCGTGACAACCAGATCCGCCGGCGGCAGCATGGTGATGGCAATGGGCTGTGAGGTAACCACATTGTTGTCCTCGGCATCATGTTCATATATGTCATTGCGATTGTCTGTTTTAATAATCACATAATAAATGCCTGACACGTATCCAGGCAACTCAACATCCGGAATCAAGTTGTAACTATCAGTTGGATTTAAAACACTTGTGTGAGCAATCGTGTTCAAACGGATATCACTGCTGTCCAGCACATCATTTGCAGACAAATACACCGCATCATACCATTTTGATCTATTAGCCGGGCCTGTTCCCTTGTTTTCCACTGTGAAATTAACGTCAATTGGTTGTCCGGAAATTCCTTCTGATGGAATCGTAAAAGAAGTAATTTGCAGATCAGGCGGCGGTGTCAGTTCGATTGAAACCGCGGAGGCTGCACTATTATTGTTTTCATTTGACTCAGGTACCTCATTACTGGCATCGGCGTATAGAATCAGATAATAATCGCCTGAAATGCCGTTTGGAATATTTGCAGTTATTGATCGCGCGTAGTCAGCCTGGGCGTTAAGGGATCCGCCACTGCCAACTGTTTTAAGAAGAATATCTTCTTCAGGATTAAGATTTACATCTAAAGAGAGATAAATTTTGTCATTCCACGAAGTAAGCGTTCGGGCTTGTTCAACGTTTTTAATTGTCCAGTTGATATTAATGGCCTGGCCAGACAAGGCAGCGTCTGAAGCATCAAAATTTGCCACGGTTAGATCAACGGGTGGGTAAGGCAAAACGGTAATTGCACCACTGCGGGAAATATTGTTATTTTCATCACTATGTTCATAAATGTCATTATTAACATCCGTCTTGATATAAATGTAATAGTCACCAGAGGGCAAATGGGCAGATACTGATAAAGCGTAAGTTTTTGAATAGCTCTGAGAGATTGCCAGCGCCATGGACTGATTAACAGATGCGGAAGCCTCAAAGTTGCCGTCCCATTCAGCGCTTGATGACAGATAGATTGTATCCGTCCATAAACTGCCTTTTGTTGCCGCCATACCGTAATTTTTAACTTCCCAGGTTACCTCTATCCTGTCTCCGGCAGTGACATTATCTTGACCATTAACTGTGGCAACCCGCAGGTCCGGCCAAGGGCTTGAGTCGATGTGAACAGTTGAGTCGCTTCTTGAGATATTATTGTTTTCTCCTGTAGATTCGAATACGGCATTTTCGCTGTCTAGTACTACATAGACATAATAATCCCCGGAAATACCATTTTGTAAATTAAAACTGCCTTCGGCCAAATAAGTGGTATCCGGCTTCATTGCCATGGATTGCGAGATACTGCCAAGTTCAATTGCGGAATCCTGATCAAAATCAGCACTTTGTGACAAATAAACCTTGTCCGACCAGGTGTCATCTACTAACTGCCCTGATCCTTGATTCTGGACGGTCCAGTTTACAGATATCGGCAATCCGGAAGCGCCGGTTTCGGGAATGTTTGTCTCAAGGGCTTGAATATCAGGGACTGATATCTCGATGCCTGAATCTCTTTTCAACACATTATTTTCTTCATAGGCGTACTCAAACACTTCATTACGGCAATCGGTTTTGACAAATATATAATATTGACCTTCGATATTTCTGGGAACCATCACCCATTCCTGGTCTGCATAAGAAATATCAGGGTCTAACGGATCAGTACGTAAAACTGATTTTATCAGTCTTGCTGCTCCCTGATCAAAATTTTGGTTGTTTGAAATATAGATGCAATCATACCAACTTGGTTCAATAGTCGTGCCTGGACCTTGATTTTCAACAGTCCAGTTTATTTCGATTGATTCACCGCAACTGGCTGCATCCGGCGCAACAACATCGGTAACAGTTAAATCAGGCGGAGGCGACAAGACAATATTCACCGGTGTTTCGCTTCGTGAAATATTGTTGTTTTCAAAGAGATATTCGTTTATTTTGTTTGAACTGTCGGTTTGTACATAGACATAGAAAACCCCGTAAACTGCGTGGGGCAACATGAATGACGATGACGTTGGATATGTGCCGTCAACGAGCAGGTTTTCCGTATGGGACAGAGATCCGATAGCAATCGCATTTCCGTTGAACTCCTCCTCTCTGGAAATATATACCTGGTCATACCATTGAGTATCTCCTGTTGCTGTTTCACCCCTGTTTATCCCTGACCAGTTAATATTGATTTCCTGGTCTGATATGGCTGTACCAGGTGCTGTAACTGACGCCACCTGCATGTCAGGTGCAGGTGGGATTGTAAAAGAAAAAATGGTAAAAGCAAAATTATTATAATTATCTAATTCTGAAACAATGTCTGCTTGCCAGTCGTAATTATGACTACCTGCCCTCATTGTATCCAGGTTTACTGATGTGGCATCCATATTATCTGTGATGACAAATAAATAATATGTACCATTCAGCCCCTTTGGCAATGTTATCTGCCTTGTCTGCAGATAACTTTCACCTGGCTCAAGGTAACTTACGTTTCCGAAGGTTCCCAGCAATCTGTCTTCATTATGGCCGGTTCGAACATCGAGATCTGGCGATATCCACACCCGGTCATACCAGATAGGTGAATTTGTTGTTCCCTCGCCTGTATTGGTTACAGTCCAGGTTACTTCCATGGTTTCCCCGGCAACCGCCTGGGAATGCTCAAGATGAGTTACCTGAAGGTCAGGTAAAAGCGGGACAACACGAATATGATTTGTCTTTATATGCTCATAAGTTGAATCTGCATTGGTGACAGTCAGTCTTACCGAATATATGCCTGTCTTATAATATGTGTTTGAAGGATTTTGAGCTGTGGAATCAATAATACCGTCGTTATCAAAATCCCACTGCCATGACACAGGATTATCGCTGGAAAGATCGGTAAATAAAACTTCCCGGCCAATGCCCACCTGCGTTTTATTTACGGAAAAATCAGCGGAGTAAGGTGGAATTGTTGTTGAGTTGACTGTTACAGTGAATGAATAAGAACTCGTTAAGATGCCGTCGGCGGCGATGACCGTTATGGTATAGACTCCATCATCATTGCTTTCTGGTTTAAGATTTATCACACCTGTACCATCGCCATTGTCTTTGAAGGTTCCAAAAACAGGGAGATCCGTAACAGAAAGGATTGCTTTATCCAAGTCAGAATCAAATGCCTCAACCAAAATACTTAGAGTAGAGGTCACGGACAATTCATAATCGACAATTGGTGTAATATCTGGAGCCTGGTTGTAATTGTTGACTTGAAGAGTGAATGAATCGGTCTGGGAAAGAGTGCCGTCGCTCGCAGTGACGGTAATGGAATAAGATCCGGCGGTATCAAGGTCAGAGTTGAACATGATTGTACCCGTGTTGTCACCGTTGTCAACAAATGCCCCGAATGAAGGCAGGCCAGTAATAAATAAAGTAAGAATATCACCATCTGGGTCAGTGGCTGCTACTGAAATTTTTAAAGTCTCTCCTTCAACGATCTCCTGGTCATCAATTGATGTGAGGTTTGGCGGAGCATTAGTATCATTGACAGTGAGGGTAAAGATTTCACTATCAGAAAGTATGCCGTCACTGGCAGTTACTGTAATGGCATATTCCCCGGAACCGGCAATACCCGGTTCAAAAAACAAGGTTCCTGTGCCGTCACTATTGTCAGTAAATGTCCCGAATGCGGGCAGATCCATAACAGTTAAAGTTAACGCTTCACCATCGGGATCAGTTGAAACAAGCGGCACATTCAATGTGCTGAATTCAACCATTACCTTGTCTTCGATGGGAACCAATCTTGGGCGGGTATCTACTATAGGAGATTCAACATCGTCAATATACCAGCCGGTACTTTCTGAAGCATGATTGTAATAATCCCTGCCTGCTACATGGTAAAAGGCAATGCGGATCTTTTGATTTGCATAGGCTGAAAGATCCACAT
>JAQICW010000479.1 GCA_027858355.1 Desulfobacula sp. | reverse complement strand
ACCATTATTGACATCAACTCCCATCTCTTTAATGACTTTTGCATGCTTTGTAAAAACATCTTTATAAAAAACATCAACACAATGACCAAACATGATTGGGTCTGAAACCTTCATCATTGGGGTTTTGATGTGCAAAGACAGCAATACCCCGTCTTTTTTTGCATTTTTTGTCTGGTCTGCATAAAATTTGCGTAAGGCACGAACAGCCATGACGGATGAATCAATGATTTCATCTTTAAGTAAAGAAATTTTGTCTGTGAGAATTGTTTGATTTCCATCCCCTTTATTTTTATCATCACTGATAAACTCAATCCTTACATTGCAGGCTTTTTTAACTGAAACGGATTTTTCACTGCCGTAAAAATCACCTTTTGACATATGGGCCACGCGTGATTGTGATTGCTCAGGCCATTGTTTCATAAAATTGTGGGGATTTTTCTTCCCAAACAATTTTACTGAGGCCGCTGCCCTTCTATCTGAATTTCCTTCCCGCAGGACTGGGTTTACAGCACTTCCCAGGACTGTGGCAAATCTTGTATGAAGTTTTTTTCCCTTCCGGGTTTTTGGGTCTTCAGGATAGTTTGGAATATTATATCCTTTATCCTGCAGCTCTTTGACTGCGGCTTTTAATTGGGGAATGGATGCGCTGATATTTGGAAGCTTGATTATGTTTGTTTCTGCAAGCTTGGTAAGCTTGCCAAGTTCATCGAGAAAATCAGGTATTTGCTGATTTTCTGTAAGGTTTTCAGGGAAATTTGCAATAATCCTTCCTGAAAGAGAAATATCCTTTTTCTCAAAGGAAATGCCAGATCCCTTTGTATAAGACTGGAGAATAGGCAGAAGTGAATAGGTTGCCAGAGCCGGTGCTTCATCAGTAATTGTATAAAGAATTTTTTCCATATTTTTTCCCCTGTGCTGCATAATATCTTGAAATATAACCAACTCCTTAAAAATCTGCAAGAGTGGAAGGTTGATTACCTCTGTTCTACAGCCCTTGTCTGATTGATAAAGAAATAGTTAATTTAAGGGGCCAAGCACATCACCAACCTTTTTGATCAAATCTTGAGTGCTCTCCTCACTGGCAGGCAGTATTGGAGGTCGTACATTACGCCATCTTGCATCGCCTCGTTTCTCGGCAAGCAAACCTTTCATGGCTGGAATCGGTCCATAGCCCTCCACATTTTTTCGAAAGGTCTTCATTTCATTGTTGACTTGATCCAGGTTGCCTTCTTTTACACCTGTTATCACATTAAAAACATTTCTGATTCCGGCTGGATTCACATTACAGGTAGCTGAGATACATCCTGTGCCGCCATTTTCCATGCCCTCTCGTAAAAAGGTTTCCGACCCTGGAAACACTGCAATATCCGGGGCAGCGGCAATCACCTTCCTGGTATTTTCAAAGTCTCCTGAACTATCTTTGTAAGCCACTATAACGTCAGGAAAATCTTTTGCCAGGCGGCCGGCCAGTTCTGGAGAAAATCCTATTACGGCCATTGGTGGAATATGGTACATGCAGATTTTGAGATTATCACGATTAATAGACTCGATGAGCCGGACAAAATAGGCATACAAACCATCATCACTGGCATTCTTGTAAAAAAATGGAGGCAGGGTCATCACAGCTTTGCAACCATGATCCACTGCATGCTGACAAAGAGTCACAGTCTCTTCCAGGTTGCAAAGTCCGGTCCCGGGCATCAGCACTGCAGGATCAATTCCTCCTTTAATGAGAATGTCCAGCGCTTCCAGTCGTTCATTAAGGGACAGGCTGAGTGCCTCACCAGTAGTGCCAAATGGTGAAATATAGTGTATTCCCTGCTCAAGCAGCCAAAGGGCATGACTGAGATATAAATCAGGAGCAAGACTCAGGTCATCGTTAAAGGGGGTTAGTATAGGCGTAATTACGCCAGTCATTTTTTCTTTGTTCATTGTGTCTGTCCTTTTTTGGGATTAAATTATCAAGTGCAATCAAGCTCAGAAGCAGAATATACCACTTGTTTATGGGGAAGCCAATCCATATTATTTGCTTATAAGAGTTTGCTTTTTTCTTCCTTTTTAACTGCAAAGTTTTCTGCGGCCGTTAGATTTTATTATCAGTTTTAACTTGCCACCCACTCACCGCTTGTCATCAGAGAATCATTATCCATGACCTTGCCGCAAAAAAGATCGCTTGAATTTATGACCCCCACTCCCTTTGGTGTCCCCGTCATAACAATGTCACCATTGTTCAAACTTATAAATGTTAATATGTCTAATAAAATATCATGGGGTTTATACAGCATCAAACTGATATCTCCTGACTGAACAATCTTTCCATTGATAGATAATTCCAGGCTCAAATTTTGGCTAACCTGGTCAATCCCGATAAATTTACTGAATACAGCAGATCCATCAAAAGCTTTAGAGCGCTCCCATGGCAACCCCTTGGATTTTAATTTGTTTTGGAGCGCTCGCTTTGTGATATCAAGACCAAATCCAACAGCAGAAAATCGACCATCTTCAAACAGAAAACATAACTCCCCTTCGTAATGAAGGGGTTCCTGGTGAAAAGAATGTAATTTCTCTGATATGGCTGAGTTTGGTTTCATAAAAATGACAGGTTCATCTGGAACCTCACTGCCCAACTCTTCAATATGTTCGACATAATTTCTTCCCACGCACACAATTTTAGATGGTGATATAACTCTGTTATCCACAATAATTGTTTTCATGTAATTCTCCTTTGACTAAAATCTATTGTCCCTTTTTTGCATTGCTCAAAATACGCATTGCTCTGGTGGTATTGAAGACTCCGCATACACAGAATTTTGCCATGGTGCGGGTGGCATCTTCTGGATCCATGCGGCCTTCTTTTACATGGGTCAGCATTTTTTTTGCAAAGTTTGCCGAAACCATTCCATGACCGCACATGGTTGAAAGTGACAGGGTTTCCCGGTCCGGAAGTCTGGTTGTATCCCCATGGAATCCAAGCGTATACTCTACTGCATGGGGAGTGATGTCCACTTCTCCGCAGATATCTCGCACATTGTCCACAAGTGCACTCACATTAATAGAAAGACCCAGATCTAGTTTTTTCACATCTTGAATGAACTGTGTCACTTTCTTGCGATCATCGAACACTACTGCAGCTGAACCGGAATTGGGGATTTCATCGATGAGTTTTTCATAGGTTATTTTTTCCTGTCTGCCAATAAAGTAAAGTTTAAAGAAACTGAGGTTTTTTTCCGGCCGATAGAGCGAATTGATAAGGCCGTTGCCCATATTTATGGGGTTGTATTTGATTGCAGCACGTAAAAAAGCTTGTGCTTTTTCAAGAGCCCCTTCTTCATTGAATCCTTTGCCTGCCATGGCAAAAACAATATAATCGTCAGATAATGTTTCAGGTTTTCCAAACCTGTGCAGCGTATTGGTCATTATAAGTTCTCCCTGCTGGTGAAAGAAGCGTTGGTAGCGCGCCCAAGTCCAAGATTTAATTTTGCCCACCCAGTCTCATATCCTTCTTGTGTAAGTATGTCTCTAAGTGGTTCTGAGCCATCTTCTTCACAAACGGTAGAAACCCCGATACTGACCACTGTCTCTGAAGCTTTGCAGATCTCTTTTATATTATTGAGCGTGTGGACTAGATCCTGGATCGTGGTGGTGATTTCTACAATGCAGGAAAGGACTTTCTCGTTAAGCACGTCTTCCTGGATGTCGCCGGTTGCAGGGTTAGTCATCATTTTAGTAACCGGGTTTCCTTCTTCAAACCTGGCACCGGCTGTAGCCATAACTCTGGTTGCCTTCTGAACTTCTCTGAAAAAGACGCCTATTCCAGGTCGGCCAAATTCCACCACCAGCCCGACTTCACCCTTTTTAATCCTATGGCTGACATCATTGGTCTTGACTTCTTCAGTTCCCCGGCCATGCACGCCCGTGGACTCATGGGTAACCATGGGATCGGAAAAAGCTTGCCGAACAATGCGTGGCCATTCCAGGTCTTCTGGAACAAGAGCTTCAGTGGGGCATATATCAGGATCAGGTTGAAATCGCAGGCTTATTTTTTTCAGAAGCCTTCTGATTGTTCTCGTAAAGCTTGGCGGCAGATGTTCAAAACTCAGACTCCGATAGCAATTGTGGCATTCCACACATTCGTCGGCATTGATGTTTGCTAAGCCATCTTCATCTATATAGATGGCCCCAACGGTACAAATAGGCACGCAATTGGCGCAGCCAACGCATTTTTCCTTTGATATCCTCATAGCCCGCTTCCTTTTAAATATTTTGTTTTTATTGCTAATAGTCACCCTGTGTGATGGCAGCAAAAACATTGTATCCAAAAATATTATAGAATGCAATATTTAATCCATGTGAAATATTCATTAATGTCTTAAAGATAATTTGCCTATGTATCTGGGAATACAGTGCTATTCTTTTTATATCAAGCATATGTTTGATGTTATTATGTTCTTGACGTAGAAAGTTATATTGGTTACAAATAAACAATAAATCAATTTTTTGGATACAATAATGATAAAACCCTTGTCAAAAAGTCTTGAAAATCCTCTGTCTGTCAGGGAAAAGACATACAGCCTTTTGAAAAAGCAGTTGCTAACTGGTCAACTTAGACCTAACAAGAGGCTGACAGAGGAGTCCCTGGCCAAAAAATTTGGAGTGAGCAGGACACCTGTCAGGGATGCCCTGCACAAATTGGAATTGGAAGGCCTGGTCAAGGTGGCAGGTGCCAGAGGGTTTTGCGTACCCGAGGATTCTGTGGAGGATATGAGCGAACTTTTTGAAATCCGAGCAGTACTGGAAGGTCATGCCCTGGCCTGCATATGTAAAATAATCACCCAGGAAAATATACAATCGCTTAAAAAACTTGTTCAATCTGCTGAGCAGGCCTTTTTAACAGGAAAATTAGATCTCATCTTTGATTATACTACCCAGTTTCATGACCTGCTTTATGGCATGCTTGCCTCACAAAAGCCGAGACTTTTCAGCATCATAGAAGATATGCGGGAATATGTTTTGAGATATCGCAAAAATACGCTTGCCCATCACGATGGTGTCCGGCGGAGCATTAGCGGGCATAAAAAAATACTGATGGCATTGGACCTTAGAGAACCTCAGTTGTGTGAGCGTATTATGAGGAAGCATATTTATGAAGCAAAAGAGGATACGATAGTGTACGGTGATTAGTCTTACTGACAGCCATGCCCTGGAGGATACAACAAATGGTGAATGGTGAATGGTGAGGGAAGCCACGCTGACGGTTCTTTTTCACTACTCAAAATTCATATCTCAGTACTTTTATATAAAAAAAGGCAAGGATATCACATATTAAACGGTTATCTGCCGGAAAGATAGCGGAAATTAAGATAAAGAAAGGATGGAGGGAAAATGGAATATAAATTTCTTGGTTCTACAGGAATTCGGGTTTCTCAGTTGTGCATGGGTACAATGACATTTGGAAATGAGGCTGATAAAGCCGAATCTGCGGCCATGTATAATCGCTGCCGGGATGTTGGGATTAATTTTTTTGACTGCGCTAATGTTTATAGTCAGGGAAAGGCAGAAAAAATCCTGGGAGGCCTGATCGCAGGATCCAGGGATGAGCTGGTCATAACCAGCAAAGTCTGGGGCCAAATGGGCAAGGATATCAATGCAAAAGGTTCATCCCGGCGAAACATTATAGCTTCCTTGGAAGCAAGTCTTAGGCGACTGAATACTTCTTATATTGATATTTATTTTTTGCATAGATTTGATCCCCACACAGCTCTTGAGGAAACCCTTGCCACCCTTGATGATTTGGTGACCCAGGGGAAAATACGTTATATTGGAGCAAGCAATTTTGCCGCCTGGCAGGTGGCCAAGGCGCTTGGCGTATCAGCACTGCATGACTGGGCCTGCCTTAAATGTATCCAGCCAATGTATAATCTTGTCAAACGCCAGGCAGAAGTTGAAATACTGCCCCTTGCTCTTTCTGAGAATATTGGTGTGGTAAGTTATAATCCATTGGGTGGTGGTTTGCTGACAGGAAAATATGGTCAGAAAATAGAATCTTCCCAGAATCGGCTTGGCAACGTCGAAATGTATAAAAAAAGATATGGTGATGGCTGGATGCTCGATGCAGCAATGAGGTATGAGGCCTTTGCCCGTGACAATGATATTAATCCGGTAAGCCTTGCCGTCGCTTGGGTTGCTGCCCATCCAGGAGTTACTGCACCGATTCTGGGGGCCAGAAATGTGGGGCAGCTGGAAGACTCGTTAAGTTCCATTGAAATCAACATGACGACTGAGTTGTACCAAAAACTGGCAAGTCTGACACCAGAACCTGCACCAGCCACTGATCGGACGGAAGATTTCAAGTAAGATGAGGTTACATTAATAGATTACAGCGGTTGAAGCACCTCGATGATGATATTATCAGGTCCCTTGAAGAAGGCAATCCTGTTTTCGCCTGCATCCACAGGGGAGGTAATAAATTCAAAGCCCTTGTCCGTTAGTTCTTTGTAAGCCAGGTCCGTGTTTTCCACCCTGACACAGATGTGGTGGTAACCATAAGTTGGGTGAGTTGTATCAGTATTAATGATTTCATTTTCCCGGGCCACCCTGAGATTGATAATCGTTCCGTTCAAGTCTAGGGTTACCCCGGGAATTGCCGTGAAAAAATTGATGGAGTTTTGAAGATTGCTGCACAAAAGGTGGATGTGATGAAATTGATAGGTCATTGAAGCAACCATTGAAATCATTGATGCGAAGATATAAAAAGCATATCTGGACAAAAGAACCCTGGGCATCCATCAAGGTATTCTGGCCGCAGGAGAT